>JBBQTJ010000499.1:0-1513 GCA_038213315.1 Planctomycetota bacterium | reverse complement strand
ACTGAATTGGGGATCACCACCCCGGGCGTACACCTGCGTCCGGGTCGCTTCGGTGATGCGGACCTGCTGCTCGCCTGGGCCAATGATCCCAGCACCCGCGCGGGCAGCTTCCGTCCAGAACCCATCACCCGCAGCAGCCATTTGGCCTGGATGGAGCGTCAGCTTGCCGATCCAGAGGGCCGCCTATGGGTGGCGGAGGCCGAGGGCCTTCCGGTCGGCACCGTGCGGCTGGCCCGGGAAGGCGCCACCGCCACGGTCTCAATCGCGGTCGCCCCCGAGCACCGCGGTCAAGGATGGGGCGGGCGCTTACTGGCGGCCCTGGCCATCTGGGTCGAGCGCACCGGTTTCGTGCACCGCATGCTGGCCTGGGTACGGGAAGACAATCCGACCTCGCGGAAGCTGTTCCTGACTGCCGGCTATCGCGAGGTCGCCCATGAGTCGTTTGAAGGCCACGCGGCCCTGCGGCTGGAGTTGAGTATCGGCGCGTCAGGCGCCGTGCCGGTGTTGCCGTCATGACGAGTTCGACCATCGGAGTACGGATCGCACCGCGACCACCCTCCCCAAATGGGCATCGTTTATGACCGCTCCTGCACGCGATGTCCTGCCCTGCGGCCCAGATCGGCCAGTGTGGGTGGTTGCTGAACTTTCCGGCAATCACAATGGTGATCTGGGCCGGGCGAAAGCCCTGCTCGAAGCTGCCCATGCGGCAGGCGCCGATGCGGTGAAGTTGCAGACCTACACCGCCGACACCATCACCATGGATGCGCCCGGGCCGTGGTTCGCGATCAGCGAGGGACCGTGGGCTGGGCGTCGCCTGTTCGACCTCTATCAGGAAGCCAGCACGCCATGGGCCTGGCATGAGGAACTGTTCGCGCTGGCTGGGTCGCTGGGCCTGATCTGCTTCAGTACGCCCTTTGATCCCACCAGCGTGGATTTCCTCGAAGACCTAGGCTGTCCTTTTTATAAAGTCGCATCCTTCGAGGTGGTCGATCTGCCCCTGCAGCAGCGCATCGCCGCCAGCGGCAAGCCGGTGATCATGAGCACGGGCATGGCCAGCCTGGCCGAGATAGATCGCGCGGTGCGCACGTTGCGCGAGGGCGGCACCCCCGCCCTGGCTCTGCTGAACTGCGTCAGCGCCTATCCCGCTCCGCCCGAAGCGATGCATCTCGGCGACATCCCACGCCTGGCGGCGGCATTTGCCTGCCCGGTCGGTTTGTCCGACCACACCTTGGATGACACCGCTGCGATTGCCGCGGTCGCCCTGGGCGCGTGCATGGTGGAAAAGCACCTGACCCTGCGTCGCGCTGATGGCGGGCCCGATGCCGGCTTCAGCCTGGAGCCCGAGGAGTTCGCCCGCTTGGTGCGTGCCATCCGCGCCACCGAGGCCGCCGTGCGCCCCAGTCCAAGTTTTGGCCCGGGGCAGGCGGATGCAGGCAATATCGTGTTTCGCAAATCGCTGTTCGTGGCCTGCGATCTGCCCGCAGGTCACGTCATCACGGCTGACGATGTGCGC
>JBBQTJ010000498.1:0-1520 GCA_038213315.1 Planctomycetota bacterium | reverse complement strand
TTAATCCTAAAATCGGCGATGGGATTCACACTGAGCACCAGAGTGACCTGAGAGGGAAAGGGTTTGCGCGTAGTGTTGCGCCGAGGACTGCACTCACCTGGAGGGTGACCCTCGTTCCTTGCCCCAAGTCGTTGCACCTCTTGTTCCTCTGGTCCTCCATGTGAATCCGACTGCGATTTCAAGGTTAATGCAATTATTCAGCTTCCCCAAATAGGCTGCCCGGGCCGCTTCGCTGAACTGGCCAACATTTAAGGCCTTTCGGCTGATGTTGGTTCAGTTCCCCGAGCAACCTATGTGGGAAAGCTCGGTAGACACTAGCTCAAGCGGGGTCATCGGCAGATTTCCAGCCTCGCAAGCGGGCTCCTGGGAACCCACCTCAGAGTCTGGCGCAGACACCTCGGCCTCTCCACCGCCGAGTTCAGCTGGCGTACCAATCGCTGCAACCGCGACCACGAGGAGAGGCCCGATAGCCAGGACGCGCAAGGTCGAACCTCCTGTCGCAGGCACGCGGCGACTTGACGGGACGGGCAAGGAGCATGGGTGGCGGACCCTCGTTCGGGCATCGCCTGCCACCCGGCCCAACCTTGCGTCGGGCATGCCAAACTGAATCACCGGACTTCCGGACCATTGCCCGGCGAAACTGCTGCGAGGTTCAACGAAACTGGGGGACGACGGCTGCGCCACGCGACAAATGGCGACCTGCGGGCGTCTATTTCGGTCCGGCCGGCGGTCGGTGGCGGCCGCGGATCACCGTGGCCATCAGATTGCAGACCGTGTCCAGGTCGAAGGGCTTGCGCAGGCTGGCGTGGATGCGGGCGTGGCGCAGGTCGATGTTTGGATTGCCGCTCATCGCCACCAGCGCGGGACCGTCCAAGGGTCGCAGGGCGGCCAAGCGCTCGACGAACTCCGTGCCGCCCATGCGCGGCATCTGCATGTCGAAAAGGATGGCGTCGAAGGTGCGGGCGGTGGCGTGCTGCAAGCCCGCCAAGCCGTCTTCGGCCAGCTCGACCTGCCAACCGCGTTCGTGGAAGACCTCGTGCAGCAGATCGCGCAGCAGCGGATCGTCTTCGACTACCAGGATGGAGCCCTGGTCATCAGAAACGGGCATGGTCATGGCCGTGGCGCCGGACTCGTCACGCATCTCGGCGGCGGGCAGGGTGACGGTGAATTCGCTGCCTTTACCTAGGACACTGGTGGCAGTCAGGCTGCCGCCCAGCGCTTCGACCAGGTGCCGGCAGACCGCTAGGCCGACGCCGGCTCCGGGGGGGCCGTCATCGCCACGGTGGTCGCTGCGCGCGCCGAAGCTGGGCACGAAGATGCGCGCCAGCTCGTCGCCCGACAGCCCGCGACCGGTGTCGACCACGGTAAAGCCGACCATTCCCTCTTGGCGGAAGGTGGTCACGTCGATGCGGCGGATGGGCTGGCCCAGCAGGGCGTGCAGGGCGTTGATCAGCAAAGTCAGGCCCACCTGTCCCACCACCGGCGCTGGCGCCAGGGCCGGGCTGATCGGCTCATAGCGG
>JBBQTJ010000497.1:0-1525 GCA_038213315.1 Planctomycetota bacterium | reverse complement strand
GCCATTGGGTGCAGCCAGCACCTGGCTGGAATAGGGATCGATCCAACCCTTGCCGTCCATGGTCAAGACCCGGAAGGCGGGGTCCTTGTCCATCGCTTCACGCAGCCAAGGAGGGACGAGGGCGGAAAGCGGTGGGCGCATTGGCGCCACGCTATCGGGCGCAGCACCGCCGTCGACCGTCCTGGTGGGTCGGCTCAGGCGGGCGCTTCAGCGGTGTTGCAGCAACGCGCGGCACCAATGCTCGGCCAGCGCAGAACTGTCGGCGCCGGCAGACTGGGCGAGGTGCAGGGCCGCCGCGACCAAGTCCGTTGCCGCGATGATCGCCGCCGGGCCGCGGGCCGTCATGGCGGCCTGGGCGAGGGGATCAAGCACCGCGCGGTGGGCGCTGATGAAAGCGTCTGGCGCGGCGGTCCACTGCAGGTCGGGGATGGTCAGCAAATCACGCCAGGCAACTGACAGGCTGGCGCTGCGGCTGGCCACATCCTGCCTGGCCAGGGTTTGCCAGCGGGCCAGCACCGCCTGCTGGGACTGGGCGTCGAGGCCGTGATCCAGGGTCAGCACGAAGGCGGCCTCACCCAGATCCTGAGCCAGCTCGATGGTCAGATCCTGCGCCTGTTCACCGGCGGCGACGTCCTGCTCGGCCAGGTAGTCTGCCACGCTGAGCTGGGGCAGCTCGCGGACGCCAGGGCAACCATCCAAGCAGGGGAAGGGCGTCTCGTGCACATAGCCGACGGTCTCGCCCTGCCGTTGCCGGCCCAGTGGAAACAGCCGGCAGGCCAAGGGTCGCGCTCCATGCACAGCGCATCCGGCGCTGTCGCGGTACAAGGTGCAGGCGGGTTGATTGCGGTGACCGCGGGCGCCGTCCATCGCCAAGCGGATGCCGCCATCCACCGTGTGGCGAGCACGAAAGTCCGCCGGGCTCAGCGCCAGGGCGACGGCCAGCCGGCCGGCTTCCCAAGGGGTCACCCAGACCACCTTGCCATGACAACAGGTGCCCAGCCGGGTGCAGGTGAGCGGCAGCAGGGCATCGCGAGGCAGCATGGCCGGACCGTCGCCGGGCGGAGCGCGGGAACAAGCGCGGCGCTCGCCGGTCGACGCTCGCCAGTCGGCTGTCAGGATCTGGGCATGGCCCACGGGCGAGCATTCTTGCAGCGGCACTGGTTCCTGCTTGCCCTGGGCGTGGCGCTGCTGATGGCGGTGGTGTCGCCGGGCCTGGCCGGCAGCGGTGGCGCGCTGCATCTCGATGCCATGCGCAGTGGTTTGATCGCCGGCATCTTTCTGCTCAGCGGCCTGACCCTGCCGGGACGAGCCTTGGCCCGTGCGGCCGCGGGGTGGCGCCTGCACGTGTTGGTGCAGGGCTTCACGCTGGGGTTGGTGCCCTTGGCCATGTGGTTGGCCACGCCTCTGTGGTTGCTGCTGCTGCCGGTCCCGTTGGTGCTGGGGCTTCAAGTTCTGGCCTGCCTGCCCACCACCATCGCCAGCAATGTGGCCACCACCCGCGCGGCGGGCGGCGACGAAGCCGGAG
>JBBQTJ010000496.1:0-1529 GCA_038213315.1 Planctomycetota bacterium | reverse complement strand
CTGTCGGTGGCCTTTGCTGGCAATACCGGCGAAGGCGTACGCACCGCCTGGGAAGGGGTGCAGACCGCCGGTAATGTCGCCGCCACCGTGACCAAGATGGGCGATAGATCGCGGGCAGCGCCGAACTGAGCAATCTGGCGCGGTGCTGGACCACGGCGGCAAGTCCGTATGACCAGCCACATGCCCGCCGGTGATACCGCTGTGAATCGACCCTACGAAGTCACCGTCGTCGGTGCTTCGCTGATGATCGTGATCCGCAAAGAGTTCGATTTCTCGAACCTGCAGCAGGACTGGGCTGCCAGCATCCGCACGCTGCACCCTGGTCCGTTCACTGAGGTCCGTGTCGATCTGTCGCGCACTGGCCTGGTCAGTTCAACCTTCCTTGCCGGCGTGCTGCAATTGCAGCAGCACTATCAGAGCCTGGGCTCGGCCCTCATGATTCTGGACCGGCCGGACCTCCGGGTGGTACGCACCCTCGGCATGATGCACCTGGACCAGCTGTTCACCGTCATTCCGCGGGCATGACCGGGAGCGTCGCTGGCGCGTCGCGGCTGGCAGAGCCGTTGGTGCTGTCGGGAACCGGGCAACGCGTGACTCTGCCGAATCGGGTGCTGCTGGCGCCGATGGAAGGCGTGACCGACAGCATCTTTCGCACCCTGGTCAGCGAGTTGGGCCCCTTAGGTGGTGCGGTCACCGAGTTCGTGCGCCTGAGCGTCGCGCCCGCCAGCCTGCGCGTGCTGCGGGCGCAGCTGGGCCCGCCGCTGCTGGCCACGCCGGTGGCAGTGCAGTTCATGGCCAGCGAGCCGACCCACCTGGCCGTCAGCGTCGCCCACGCCGTGCGCGCCGGCGCAGCGTGGATCGATCTGAATTTCGGCTGCCCCGCGCCCATCGTCTTCGGCAAGTGTGCCGGCTCCGGACTGCTCGCCCACCCCGACCGCATCGCCGCCATCGTCGCCGCCGCCGTGGCAGCGACCACGCTGCCGGTTACGGCGAAACTGCGCGCCGGCATCGACGCGCCGGACCGGGTCGCAGAGCTGGTCTGCGCCGCCGCCGGGGCCGGGGCCGCCGCGATCACCTTGCACGCGCGGCTCAAGGTGCAGGGCTATCACCAGCCCGCCACGTGGAGCTGGATCGCCACCGCCCGCGCCGCACTGGACAAGGCTGGCCACCGCATCCCCTTGATCGGCAATGGCGCCGTGGAAGCCCCCGCCGATGCCGCGCGTCTGATTGAGGAAACCGGCTGCGACGCCGTGATGGTCGGCCGCGGAGCTTTGGCGAATCCCTGGCTGCCCAGCTGCATCCTGGGCGGCCCCGCGCCCACCCCTGCGCAAGCCGCCCGCGTGGCCTGCCTGTATCACGACCGCCTCGCCGCCACCGCCGGCCCCCGCGTGGCCGGCGCCCGCCTTAAACAGCTGATCAAATGGTACCGGGCCGGCGACCTCTTCGCCGCCGACCCCCACCACCGCACCACCCTGCTACGCGGCGACCCCGCACAAATCCTCGCCTGGCTCGCGCCCGCGAGAGGCGAG
>JBBQTJ010000495.1:0-1551 GCA_038213315.1 Planctomycetota bacterium | reverse complement strand
TGGACGTCCGCGGCGTCCTGACTGCTGGACTGCCTGATCGGCCGCTGACCCGTGACGCCACCATCATGCTGGGCAAGAAGGACTATACGGGTGTCATGGGCGTCTGGTCACCGGGAGACGACCACTGCGCTCTGATGGTCCCGCCCGGCGGGCAGATGCGGATCCATTCGGCCGATCCGAAGAAGGCCCGGCTGGTATTCCAGAATACCGGCTTCGACCAGAACCTCGACAACCTGTCCCTGAACTTGGCCCCGTGGACCATCGACAGCCCGCGTTGGGCGAGCCTCCCCAAGCGCATCGAGACCACCTTCTTGGGCGACGTGGTCCTCGACGGCGTGCTCTTCAAGGACCTGTACCGAGGCGGCATCCGGCTCAAGGATGCGGCGATGACGGGGGCCTGGAAGAACGTGGTCTTCGATGCCTCCTGTCAAAGCCAGAAGCCGGAGGACAACTACGCCATCTACCAGAAGGGCGTCCCGCCCGTGGGCTGGAGCGAGGACCCGGCGGTGAAGAACCCGGTGATTTCCCCAGGAGAGAAGACACCCCCGCGGTCGATGGAGAAATAGCCAAGCGGGATGGACCGGAGGAACGCAGTTCGACGTTCTGAACGCAACGAGGTAGGGTGATATCTGTCCATCACCAATTGGGCGACGAGGCCCCAGCGTCGGGCGCAGGCTCCGCCACCGGACCCGCACCGGGAGTGCCCCGGCTTCCTGCGGTGCTCAACGCTTCGGCTTTTCCGCCCCTGCCACCAGCAGATCCACGACGCGAGTGCCCTTGCCGACCGTGACGGTCTTGGTCGCGCCGCCGCGGGTCTCCTGGAGCAGCACCTCCTTGCTCCAGAACAGGGTCACGGTGCAGGACAGGCGACCGCCCTCCTCGACGGTGAACATCGGCAGGGGTGGCGCACGGCCGCAGTAGAACTGGCCGCCGAGGACCTCCAGGCTGGCCTTGGGGCCGATGCGGCCCTCGGTCCCGTCGCCCTCGGTCTTGTAGCCCAGGACCCAGACGCTGGCGGCGGTGTTGTCGAATTTCAGCTGGTCACTCTCGATATTGAGGCTGCGTAGCCAGGCCTGCTGGGGCTCCTTAAACAGCCAGGGCCAGCCACAGAGGTCGTCAGCGAAGAGCTTGCCCAGGGCGGCGCCATTAGCGGGCGCGGCATTCTGGTAGCCTAGCCAGCGGCAGTGCAGGATGACCAGATCCTTGGGCGCGGCGTGCTCGATGCGGCCGATGCAGGAGAGGCGGTCGATGAAGACGGCCTGAGCACTGCTGCCCTCGTAACGGAAGAGCACGCCGTCGGGGACGTCCTTGGCTGCCATCAGGATGCTGCCGCAGCCTTGGATGACCTGGATATTTTTGCGCAGGATGATCGGCTTGCGCAGCAGGTAGGAGCCGTAGGGGAGGTAGACCGTGGTGGCGCCGGAATCGATGGCCTGCTGCAGGGCCTCCGTGGCGTCATGGCCCTCGAAGGGGCGGTCCCACAACTTGTCGTCGGGCTTGCGGTTAGTCGCGTCCAGCTTGATGGGGTTGTACTTCATCACACTGGTCCAG
>JBBQTJ010000494.1:0-1552 GCA_038213315.1 Planctomycetota bacterium | reverse complement strand
ACCGCGATTATAGAACTCGACGCGCAGCGGTAGGTCTTTGGCCGGGCCATTCACCACCATGCCACGGCGCTCCATGGCATGGTTGCCGCCATTGTCGACCCGCGCAGTCCCCACCACCAGTTGCGAGCCGTCGTCGGATTCAACCGCCAACTGCCAAGCCCCGGCGGTCGGTAGGCTGATGGTGCCGGTCCAGCGGATGGCGGCGTTTTCGGCCTGCATGTCACGGGCGGTGAGCGGTGCCGTTACATCCACCTGCGTGTCCTGCCAGGTGGCGACGGCACCAGTGGCGGGCAAGGCCAGCATGGGCACCAGCGGATCGTAGCTGGCCCAGGTCTTGGCGATCGACCAGTTCCAAGGATTTTTGGCGGCCAGGTCGGCGATCAAGGCCTTGGCCACGTCGTTGCGACCGGTGCGCTGACAGATGGTGGCCAACTCGACCGCCGCGCGGGGATCCATGGGTCCTTCGGCGATGATCGCATCGATGAGCGTGCCGGCCGCCGCAGCATCGCGCTCGGACAGCCGCGCGAGTGCGGCACGGTGCAGGGCGCTGGGCAGGCGCTGAGCTTGCGGCAGGGCCAGATCTGTGCGCAGTGCGGCAGTCATTTCAGCAATTCCCGACCGATTCCCGCTTTGCAACAGGGCCCGGGCAACCGGCAATATCACACCTAAGTCGGCGCCGATCGGCGTGGTCACCTCGCGATTGATGCGGTTGGTGTCGTTCCACAACGTTAGGTACATCAGCCACAAGTAGTGTCGGTCCCGGTTCCACCGCGCCACATCGCCCAAGGCCACCAGTCCACCAGGGCTCGCCCCTGACCAGCCGGTTTTGGCGGTCATGCACCCGGTGCAGGCCCGCCATGAGGCGATGAACAGGTCCTTGGCGATGATCTTGAGATCAGCGCTGCGCAGGCCGGCCTGAAGGGCGGTAACCATGGCCTGCCGCGTCGCATCGGCGGGCAGGGTCAGGTTCATCGCGCGCGTCAGCGCGTCTAGGTAGGGGCGCGCGGTCGCATCGTCCAGTTCCGCGCTCTGCAATATCCAGACCGTATCGCCGCTGATCGAACGCAGCAACTCCTCGCGATTGAAGCCATTATCAAGGCGCAGGCGTAGGACATTGTAGGACCAGCGGTCCTGATTCTTGGCGTCTGAGCTGCTATGGTCGAGATGCTGGCCGGCCAGCATGGCCGCACTGCACCGGGCGAAGGTCAACAGGGCTCCGGAACCGGCCGCCTCGGCGGGATTGCCCAGTGCCATCGCCCGCAGGGCCTTGGCCTCGGCATTGGTGCTGCTGGGCGCCAGGCGATCCAGCGTGGTGATCACCCGGCGGGCATCGCGATCGAGGAGGTCGACCCACAACCCCGGCAGAGCGTGCTCCAGCGTCGTCGGCTCGCCCGCCCGCAGCCCATCCAGCGTAACCCGGGCCCGGTGCGCATAGTCCCACCACGGCCCATAGGCGCCCCACATGTCCGGATCCGTGTGCAGCGCCAGCATGGCATAGGTGCGGGTGACCGCCGCCCACACCGCCGGGTCTTTTGGCGTCGCCGCCACCTCG
>JBBQTJ010000493.1:0-1563 GCA_038213315.1 Planctomycetota bacterium | reverse complement strand
CAAGAGCGTGTGTTCGAGGTCGCTGACGCCCTCACTGGGCGCGGCGAAGAGCCGAGCATCTTGTCGGTGCAAGCCGCCATTGGCGGAGGCAGCTACTCCACCGTCAAGCGCTACCTGGATGTCTGGAAAGACACAGGCCGGCAACGTCGCGCCCAGGTTGTCCTTCCCGATGCGGCCGTAGAACGGTTGATGGGTTTGGGCCGCGACTTCTGGGCGTTGCTCGAAGAGCGCACGGCGCGTGAGGTCGAGCAGCTTCGTGCCGGTGCAAAGGAGGAAGCAGCCGGCCTCGAAGCGCAGGTGCGCCAGGCCGAACAGGCGATTGCCAAGCTCGAGCAGGACAAGGACCAGTTTGAGCAAGTCGCCGCAGAGCGCGAGATGGCAAACCTGGGCCTACAGGCTGAAATCCACGTCCAGCGTGAGCGCGCCACGGCCGCCGAATCCAAAGCCGCGCAGCTCGAAGCCCGAATCGTGGACATCAAGGCCGAACTCGACCGTGCGCTCAAGCAGGCCGACGCCGAGCGTCAAGCGGCAGCGGCCGCGCGCAAAGAGGCTCAGGCGGCCGCAGTCGAAGGTGCGGTGCTCAAGGGCGAGCTTGCGGCCCTGCGGGGGTCGAAGAAGTAGCCGACAGCTTGACTTTGGGATTCGCGGCGCGATTGCTGCGACGCACTCGACACGCTACTTTCGCCAGAAGGCCTCCACAGCCTTCATCCGCCGCCGCTTCTCGGTCGTGACGTAGACCGTGGTGGTCGCCAGCGAAGCATGCCCCAGGTTCTGCTGCGCGATCTCGATGGGCATCCCGCCGGCGATGGCATGGCTCGCGTGCGAGTGGCGCATCCAATGGGTGCTGGCCCGTTGGAAGCGCTCTGCCCCTTTTGCGTCGCCCTGCCCTCGCAGAACGCTGGCGCAATCTGCAAAAAACGCCTTGGTCTGGTCATAGAACGTCGTCGCAGCGATCCCCTGCCGAGGGTCGAACAGCTGCCCGCGGCTGAGCCCGGGCGCCAGTTCTGCGGCGTCGCTGGCCTTGCCGAGCAAAAACGCCCCCTGGTTGCCGATGTCCTCGGGGTCCGCATCCAGCCCGCGCGACTCCATGTACCTGGCCAGCTCGCCGGCCACATCGAAGGGCATCGGCACCTCGCGCTCCTTCTGCCCCTTGCCGATCACCCGCAACATCCACCCCTGCATCGCCTGGTCGTCCGACGCATCGGCGGGGTACTCCACCCACTGCAGGTCGTCGACCGTCGCTGCCACCACCTCCGACAACCGAAGCCCGGTCGCGTAGAGCAGGTGCAGTCCGAACGTCAGCCTCTGGTTCGCCGAGGTGCGGGTCAGCAGCTTCAGCTGCCCTTCTATGAAGTCCCACTGCGCCACGCTGAAACTCCGCCCGGCATTCACCTTCGGTCCCGCGGTGCGTGGCACACCGACCGCTGACCACGGGTTGCCCATCAGGTAGTTCTGGTCCACCAGGAACCCATAGAGGTTCTTCAGAATGGTGACCGCATGCCGCTGCGCTGACGCCGACAACGGCCCCTCGAACGGCCGCCACAGCGGCGACCATCTTTCTCG
>JBBQTJ010000492.1:0-1580 GCA_038213315.1 Planctomycetota bacterium | reverse complement strand
TGGCTCCCCGGGGAGGATTCGAACCTCCGACCAATTGATTAACAGTCAACTGCTCTACCACTGAGCTACCAGGGAATGCGGTGGCCTACGAGAGGGCGGGATGATGAATCGGGAGGCCGGCAAGTCAAGTCAGGCTGGATCCCAGGGGTCGGGGGGGCATGGGCGGGGGGCGTTGCCGGGTTCGGCGACGGCGAAGCTGGTGTGGCCGGTGTCGAGCATGGCGGTGATGTAGGGCAGGCAGCTGCCGCAGCCCAAGGTGCAGTTGGTGGCCGTGGCGATCTGGCCAGAGGTGGTCCAGCCGCGGGCGGTGGCCAGCTGCTTGAGCTCGGTGAAGGACTTGCGGTAGCAGACGCAGCGGACGACGGCCATGGGGTGCCTAGCGGAAGAGGTCGGCAGAAAGGTAACGGTCGCCGCGGTCGCAGGCAATGAACACGATCACGCCGTGGTCGAGGTTGCGGGCCAGCTGCAGGGCGGCCCAGCAGGCGCCACCGCTGCTGGGGCCGGTGAACAGGCCGATCTCGCGGACCAGGCGCCGGGTGGTGTCCTCGGCATCGCGCTGGGTGATGTCGATCAGGCAGTCGACGCGGCTGGGCTCGTAGAATTTCGGCAGGTAGGCAGCGGACCAGCGGCGGATGCCGGGGATGCTGGCGCCTTCGGCCGGCTGGCAGCCGACGATGGTGATGGCGCGGTTGCGCTCCTTCAGGAAGCGGCTGACGCCCATGATGGTGCCGGTGGTGCCCATGGCCGAGACGAAATGGGTGACGGTGCCGGCGGTGTCGCGCCAGATCTCGGGGCCGGTGCTGTCGTAGTGCGCCTGGGGATTGTCGGGGTTGGCGAACTGGTTGAGCATCAGGAAAGCGTCGGCCTGGCCGCGGGTGGCGTCGACCTGGCCCTGGGCCCAGTCGCGGGCGGACTCCATGCCGCCGTCGATGAGGTGCACCTGGGCACCGAAGGCGCGCATGGTCTGGGTGCGCTCAACGGTCAAGGTCGCGGGCATGACCAGGTGCATCTCGATGCCGACCGCGCGGGCGATCATCGCCAGGGCGATGCCGGTGTTGCCGCTGGTGGCTTCGATCAGGCGCATGCCGGGCCGCAATTCGCCACGCTGCAAGGCGCCCAGGATCATGCCCCGGGCGGCGCGGTCTTTCACCGAGCTGGCGGGGTTGTTGCCCTCGCACTTGGCCAGGATCTGAACGCCTTCCCGGCCCGCCAGGGCCGAGACGTCCAGGAGGGGGGTGTTGCCGACCAGATCGGTGAGCGCGGGCATGTCGCCAGGGTGTGGGACTGGCGGGCGGGGGGCAAGGCCGGGCCGCACATGGCGGGAATGCTTGGTCGTAGGGTGTGCGGCTGGCGCTTGAGGCGAGGCGACGATGGAGGTATGCTGGAGGATGACACGTCGTTACCCGCGCTGTTTATCCTTCACGTCCGCCGTGGTGCAGTCATGACCGAGGTCAGTCCGTTGACGCGCAAGGTCGGCCCGATCGATCTGACGCCGTATCTGCTGGGCGTCCGGGTCATTGATGCCGAACATCGGCAGCTGATCGGATTCTTGAATGAATTGATCACCGCCGGGCCAGGGG
>JBBQTJ010000491.1:0-1600 GCA_038213315.1 Planctomycetota bacterium | reverse complement strand
CCTGCTCGCCACGGCGTCGGCACGGGCGGGCGAATCCATGGCTGCCGGCAACCAGCACGTGGTCTACCTCGCCGCCAGCGGCACGGTGTGGACCTGGGGCGCCAACGGGAGCGGCCAGCTGGGCCTGGGCCACCAGTCGGCACGGAGCTGGCCGGTGCAGGTGGGCAGCCTCAGCGGGGTCATCTCGGTAGCCGCAGGCAACGATGTGACCTTGGCGGTCAAAAGTGACGGCACGGTGTGGGCGTGGGGCTATGGTGGCTTTGGCCAACTCGGCCAGGGCGGTGCGAACTATAACGATTCCCTGACGCCAGTGCAGGTCGCGGGCCTGACCAGCGTGACGCAGGTTGCGCTTGGGCGATACCATGCTGCCGCGCTGAAGAGCGACGGGACGGTGTGGAGTTGGGGCTATAATGGCGCGGGTGAGAGCGGCAGCGGTGGCGGTGCCACGTACCTTACCACACCGGTGCAGGCCGCCGGCATCAGCACGGCGACCGCGCTCGCCTGCGGAGGACGAACCACCTACGCCGTGCTCGCTGACCAGACCGTGCGCGCCTGGGGTTATAATACCGATGGGCAGATGGGCGATGGCTCAGCTGCTGGAACCATCCGTAGCACTCCGGTCACCGTGCGTTCACCGGATAGCTCCGTATTGACTGGGGTCGTTGAGATACAAGCCGGGCTGCTGCACGTGCTGGCTCGAAATGTCGGCAACAACGTCTTGGCCTGGGGCTATAACGGGACCGGGGCCTTGGGGCAGCCGATAGCCACCAATGCGCTGCTGTATGCCACGACCGTACCGGGCATCAGCGGCGTCAGTTCGTTGGCGCGTCTTGGTCCGCTTTCTTACCACAGTGGCGCCCTCAAAGGCGGCCAACTCTATCTGTGGGGTTACAACAGCGATGGGCAGCTTGCTCGCGGCGATTACGCCGGGCCAGGCACTGTGCCAACATTGGCCGCGCCAGCCGTGGCCTGGCAGGTCCAGGGCGCGTGCCTGGGCGCGAGCACTACCCATTTCCTGCGCGGCGACGGCACCATCTGGGGCTGCGGCGCCAACGACGTCGGTCAGCTCGGAAACCAGGAGAGCGCCGCCGGCCTGGACCACCTCTGGCCGGTGCGCGTGTTGCCCACCTGGCGGGGCACGGTGAAGGTGGCAGCTGGCCAATATCACTCGGCGGTGCTGCGCGGCGATGGCACGGTGTGGTCCAGCGGCAGCGGCGCAGCGGGCCAACTCGGCAACAATGGCAGCAATCCCTCCAGCGTGCCGGTCCGCACCGGGGCCGGCGTCGCCTCCTTCACCGCGCTGGTGGAGGTGGCCGCGGGCGATGATTACGGCGATTTCTCCCTGGCCCTCAAGGCGGACGGCACGGTCTGGGCCTGGGGGCAGAACGCAAATGGCCAATGCGGAACCGGCAGTGCCGGCGGGACACTACAGTCGCCGAGCCAGGTGCTGGTCAGCGCGGGCACCCCGCTCACCGGGGTGGTGGCCGTCGCCGCCGGCGACTACCACGGCCTGGCGTTGAAAGCAGATGGCTCGGTGTGGGCCTGGGGCTTCAGCCAGTGGGGGCAGCTGGCCGGTACCACCGCCATCGGGGGATCGTCG
>JBBQTJ010000490.1:0-1605 GCA_038213315.1 Planctomycetota bacterium | reverse complement strand
GCGCCGCGTTGCCCGCAGACGAACTGCTGGCCGAGGACCTGCGCCTAGCCGCTGCCCGGCTGGGCGACTTGCTGGGGGCAACCACCTCGGACGAGGTCTTGGCGGCAATTTTCAGCCGCTTCTGCATTGGCAAGTAGGCCGCCTGGGGCCGGGCGCTGCGTCCAGATGGCCCATGGAGCAGCTCTGGGGGTCTTGCTTTCGCGACCTTAAATGGCAATAATAAATCTCAGGCCGCTTATGCAGTCAATGGCACTAAATCTCAATGGGTCGCAGACAGTCGCTGGGCGGGACCAGTCCCCGTATCTGCTAATACCTGTGCCGGTCACGCCGTGCGCCGGGC
The DNA here is from genome assembly GCA_038213315.1 of Planctomycetota bacterium. GTDB lineage: Bacteria > Planctomycetota > UBA11346 > UBA11346 > UBA11346 > JBBQTJ01. Next base: position 1,265 of record JBBQTJ010000490.1, on the reverse strand, counting down.
GCTAGATGCCGTCACTGCTGATCGTCGATGACGAAGAAGTCATCCGCATCTTGCTTGAGGCCCACTTCACCGCCCTTGGCTACACCTGTTTAACTGCCCGCGATGGCACCGAGGCGATGAGCCTGCTCAATCAGGGCCAGGTCACGGTGGTGATCGCTGATCTGGAGATGCCGGGCATGAACGGCATCGCATTGCTGCGCGCGGTGCGCACCAAGGGCCTGCTCAGCCGCTGCGTGGTGGTGACGGGCTATGCCACGGTCAGCAATCTCACCGATTGTCTGCGCGAGGGCGCGGTGGCCCTGGTGCCCAAGACCACGGACGATCTCACCCCGCTTGAAGAAGCGGTGGAGCAGGCCTGTGCCCAACGGCGTCGCTGGGCTGAGCAGATGAATGCGATCGTCCGTCTGCGCTTGCCGACGCCGATCATCCCGCCGCAGAGCGCATTGGAGCCACGGAACGGGCAGGATCGCTGATCCACGCTCGCGGGTCGACTTGCCGCGCCGTGGCGGCAGGATCCCGGGCATGCGTGCACTCAATCATCTCATCCTCGTGGCGCTGGTGGGTGCCGTGCTGTGCCTGGTCGCCGCCATCTTGGCTGTAGCCCAGGTAGTGCCGGTGGCGCCGGTGACGGTGTTGGCGGCCTTTTTGCTGTGCTTCGGCGTGGGCAAGGGCGCGATGGCGCTGCGCGCCCTGGGGCCGACGCCGGCCGGTGATGAACCAGCGCACGCCAGTCGCACGGTGCGTGGCCTGTGGGTGGGCTACAAGCTGTTGGCGGCGGCGGTGGCGTTGGCTGGCGCGGTCTATCTGTGGCAGCGCGGGCCAACGGCCCTGGATGGGGCTTTGGGTGCGCCGGCGGCTGGGCACACCAAACCCTGAGCGACAGTGATGAACGCGCCGTTGCCACCGGCCTTGGGCCAGCTGCTGACGGCGTGGCGCTGGCGGCGGACCGTTGAAGCCCTGCTGCGCGGCGGCAGCGAGGCGACGGTGGTGGCTTGCCTTCTGTTGGTGATCCTGGCGGTCGCCGATGCGCTGGTCCATCCCTCGCCCGAGACGAGACAGGCCGGCGCCTGGACGATGCTGGTGGTGGTCCTGGTCACGGCCTGTTGGCGCATCGCGCGCGAGCAGTGGCGCCGTCGGGATCCGGTGGACGAGCTGCGCCACCTTGAACAGCGTGCCGGTCTGGCTGACGAACTCCTCTCCACCGGGGTGCAGTTCGCTATGTCGCCGCCCGCGGGCAGTGCGTGGATGGCCCAGCGCACCGTGGC
>JBBQTJ010000489.1:0-1614 GCA_038213315.1 Planctomycetota bacterium | reverse complement strand
GTCGCGGGGTTGGATGCAGGCGATGGCCATGGGGGCGTCCTTGGTGCGGATCAGGTGGCGGCGGGAAGCAGATGAGTTTTCAGGAATTGCTCAATCGCCGGCCGCGGGCGGAAGCCGGTGAAGGCGCCGACCTGCGCGCCGTTCACGAACAGCCGCACGTCCGGGATGCCCGAGACGCCGGCGGACACGGCCAGCTCCTGGTTCGCATCGGTGTCGATCTTGACCAGCTTCAAGGGACTGGTGGTGGTACGCAGCACCTGCTCCAGCACGGGGCCGAGCATGGTGCAGGGGCCGCACCAGTTCGCGTGGAAGTCGACCAGCACCGGCTGGCGGTGGCTGGCCTCGATGACGTCGCGTTGGAAGTCGAGCATGGATGGCTCCGTGGTGGGTACGTGGTTAACATGGCACACGGCATGCCAAGTGCAGCGTCAATCCAAACCATTGCTGCAACACCACGGCGTGATCGCAGCACGGTCTGAAATGCCGATCAGGTGCACTGTGATGCGGACAGCACGATGCAGAGATGCATCATTTCGGCCGGATCGCATCCGGTTCGGCGAAAGGATCCGCCCGGCGGGCCAGCAGCCCGTGCGCGCGCATTTTGCGGTACAGCGTGGCGCGATGGAGGCCCAACTCGTCGGCCACGGCGCCGCGATTACCACGATGCTTGCGCAGGGCGGTGGCCAGGGCCTCGGCCTCGGCGCGCCGCAGCGGCGAAGCCGCACCCTCGCTGGGCGGCGCGACGGTCTGGAGCTCCTCGGGCAGGTGCTCGACGCCGATGGGCGCGCCGCCGCACAGCACGAAGGCGCGCTCGATGACGTTCTCAAGCTCGCGCACATTGCCGGGGAAGCGGTGCCCGCCCAGCACCGCCAGCGCGGCATCCGTCATGCCGGGCACGTGGCGGCCTTGCAGGCGGTTGAGGCGGTCGACGAAGTGCTCGGCGAGCAGCGGGATGTCTTCAGGATGGTCGCGCAAGGCGGGCAACTCAAGACGCACCACGTTGAGCCGGTAGAACAGGTCCAGGCGGAAGCGGCCATCCGCGACCATCTGCTTGAGGTCCCGATTGGTCGCTGCCACCACGCGCACGTCGGCGTTGACCACGGCGGTGGCGCCCAGGGGCTCGAAGGTGCGTTCCTGCAGGACGCGCAGCAGGCGCACCTGCATGGCGGCGCTGACCTCACCAATCTCGTCCAGGAAGATGGTGCCGCCACGGGCCCGTTCGAAGCGGCCGGGCTTGTCGGCGGTCGCGTCAGTGAAGGCACCTTTGCGAAAACCGAATAGCTCGGCCTCTAGCAGATTATCGGGCAGCGCGCCGCAGTTCACCGCCACGAACGGCCCGCTGGCGCGGCCGGACTGGGTGTGGATGGCGCGGGCGAACAGTTCCTTGCCGGTACCGCTTTCCCCGCTGATCAGCACCGTCGCGCTGGACTGGGCCACCGCCGGCACCAAGTCGAAAAGCTTGCGCATTTTCGGGCTGCGGCTGACCAGATCTTCCAGCCGCCACTGGCTCTTCAGCTCTTTTTCCAGCGTCACTTCCCGCGACAGATCGCGGATGGTGCCCACGGCACCCAGGGTGCGGCCCTTGGCATCGATGAGCAGATTGGTGGTCACCGC
>JBBQTJ010000488.1:0-1643 GCA_038213315.1 Planctomycetota bacterium | reverse complement strand
AAGTTGATGCTGAATCAGGGTGACGTCGACAAGCTGGGCAAGGAGGACGACGGCACCATCGTGCTGACCGGCGACTCCGACAACCTCTCGATCGACCTTGGCAAGGTGGTGGACGACACCTCCGAAACCATGGTGCAATCCAAGAAGAACGACGGTTCCGCCGATAGCATCACCTTCGGCGACGAACTCGAAGTGGTGAAGTTCGATGACGGCAACACCAAGGACCTGGACTTCGATAACAAGAACACCACGGACCTGAAGTTCACCGACTCCAACACCGCGGTCATGACCGCCGTGGATGAAACCGGCGTCGGTGCCACCACCGCTGGCTTGGACTTCCAGACCGATCCGGCCGGCGGCCCGGCCGAACAGACCCGTGGCGGCAGCGAAAGCCGCCGCAGCGTCCGCTCGGCCCGCGCCCGCATCGAGGCTCCGCCGGTCCACTGGATCTGGCCAGCCCTGATGGCGGTCGCTCTGCTCGCGTTGTTCATGCTGGCGGTGCCCTACTACTTCCTCGCCATGTGGCCCCAAGAGCCCCGCGATGCGGCTAATGGCACCTGGCGCGGCGTGACCGACAGTGGCTGGACCAGCTTGGCCAGCGGTGTCGCTGGCTTCGCGGTCGAGCCTAACAAGAGCACCTACGGCAAGACCAACGATGTCGCCAGCTACGTCGACATCAGCACCGTCGACCCGTCGGCGAAGTGGGTCTCACCCGGCCTCCGCAAGCTTGACGACGTGATCATGAGCAAAGTCTCGGACGACGGCACCCGTGTGACCAGCGAAGGCGGCAAAGACTACGCCATTGTCAAAGGCGCCACCGAGAACGCCGCCGACCGGGTGGACCTGGGCGGCAGGTGACCTGCCCTGGCTTGCCAGGCCATGGCTGATGCCTAGCGTGCGGGGGTCCGGCTGATGCCGGGCCCCCACTCTTTTCCGCTCCTCCCCCAGCCGCCGCAAGGACCCACCCGATGGACCGCCGCCTGCTCCTCTCCCTTCCCCTGGCTGCCGTGGTGGCCCTTGCCGGCTGCAATTCCCGCAGTCCCAAAGGCGTCGCCGCCGATGAACAGGGCGCCGAGAACGCCCGCCTGACCGGTCTGGTCAATGCCTTGTCCGACGAAAATGCTAAGCTGAAGGCGCGCCTAGCGGCCGCCAATGCCGGCGCCACCATTGGCAATGTTGGCGATGACATCGCCCGCATCACCGGCGGCGACATCGAAGGCTTCGAAACCACGGACAAGGGCGGCTTGGCTCTGCCCGACGACTTCGCCTTCGCCAAGGGCTCGGCCGAGCTTAACGACGCCGGACAGGCCGCAGTGAAGCGCCTCGCCGAACGGCTGGGCCAGGGCGACAACGCCGGCAAGCTGGTGGTGGTCGAAGGCCACACCGATGACAGCCCGGTGGCCCGCGCCAGCACCAAAGAGAAGTTCGGCGACAACTGGGGCCTCTCGGCCATGCGCGCCCGCTCGGTGCTCTCGGCCCTGGAAACTTCCGGGGTCGCGAGCTCGCGCCTGAAGGGGCAGTTCCGCGGCATGACCGCACCCCGCGCCACCGGCTCAACCACCGAGGACAAGGCCCGTAACCGCCGCGTCGAGATCTACCTGCTGAAGTGACCGGCCCAGCCGCGTCGCCCATCCCGCCGCAGC
>JBBQTJ010000487.1:0-1656 GCA_038213315.1 Planctomycetota bacterium | reverse complement strand
GGTCTTTTCCAGCAGCGCGGCCAGCCGGTTCATCGCCGCGCCCTGCTCAGCCAGGTTGGGGAACTCGATCACCACCACCGCGGGCTCTTCCTTGAGCCGGCCAACCCGCCAATCCGCCGAACGGCCGGCAAGCCATTGGCTCAAATCCCATACCGGCAAGGGCGCTTGCTGTGTTTGCTGCGGCGCTGCCGCCACGGCTGACGGCCGCGACCACCACCAGGCCAGCGCCAGCAGCAAGACCATCAGCAACGCTGCCGCACTGCCCCGCAGCCAGTGCCGCAGTGCCCCGCGCTGCACAGGCCTGGGGGACGCGGACGCGGTAGCGGTGGCGCGCGGCTGCGACGGCGGCGGCAAGCGACTCACCTGGCCACCCGATGAAAAGCAGCGATGCGGGCAGCCACGCGGTTTGGCGCAGCTTGCTCAGGCATCAGTCGGCTGGGGATGGGCGCGATCATGGTGGGCTGTCCTCTGCGGTGGCCCGGTACAGACCGGCGGCAAGGCGCGAGGGCATGGCCCGCCATCTCACCCGTATCCATTGACGACGCTCGCCAGCGCCGCTATAGCGGCCGTCGGCGCCAATCTGAAGTATCGACAGCTGCGCCCTCAGCCTGATCCATTTTGCGCTGCAGATCCCGCCAATCCAAGACATATTGCCGAGACTGCGAGGCCTTTGACGGCTGGCACGGCAGCGCGAGCATTGTCAACGGCCTGATCTGCGTGTCGCTTCGACAAGCCAGGGATGGCGCCGCGGGCCACGATTGGTTACGCTCGGACCCAGCGGCCAGGGTGGCCGCAGCGAACACGCCAAGCTCCCATGCGCTTCGATCTTCAGCAACTCCAGCTCTCTTGCCAACAGTATGTCTGGCCGGCGAGGCTTGAGCAGCCCGCTGACCTCGGGGTTGGTGGCACCCAGCGGCGCATCCTGGCCGGCCGCCTTCCGCACAGGCACCTCGCGCCATGGCGAGGCAGCGTGCCGCGCCGCAGCTTGCGCGGGGTCGTCCGCAACTGTTTGCCGGATGGCAACCTGGCCCAATGGCTTCAAGTTCAGGCGCGGCAGTGGGCCGCCCCGACTACCCGGGCCATGAGGGCCTGGGCGCCATGATCCGTTTGCGCCCCTGGTTCCGCGATGCAGGCTCAGACACCGGCATCGGCCGGCGCGACCCGGTAGAGGCCCGGCAATGGCTGGACCGGCAGATCATCGACGACGCCGATGCCGGCCAGTTGCGCTGGTATGCGGCGGGCTTGCACGAGGGCACCGACTGGTGGCGGCTGGACGACGCCCAGGTGAAAGAACAACTGGCCGCCGCGCTGGATGAGGGCCGGCTGCGCACCGGCCAGGGCGCAAAGGTGGTGCTGCGGCCGCTGGACCAGCTGCAACCGGTGCCTCTGCCAGCCCCGCCGGCGCCCGCCAGCAGCCCCCGCGCGGCGCCAGCGCCCGCGCCGGCGGCTCCGGTCGAAACCACCTTTGCGCCGAATCTGGACGTGGCTGCCCAGGTGGCGGTGCTGGTGCAGGCGGCGAAGGAAGGTGTGCCGTTCTGCGAGGAATGCGAGCGTGCCAGACGCCAGCCCGCCGAGGCAACCGCATGACACCCGAGCAGCGCCAGCAGATCCTGCAGGTTTTGTGGCCACCGGGCGACAAGGCCAAGCTCAGTGTCT
>JBBQTJ010000486.1:0-1660 GCA_038213315.1 Planctomycetota bacterium | reverse complement strand
GACGTTCGCGGCATAGCCGGATTCGGGACAATACAGGATGGCATCCTCGCCCACGGCGGCGGCGACCATGAATTCGTGCGAGCCCGAACCACCGATGGCGCCGGCATCGGCCTCCACCGCAAACGCTTCCAAGCCACAACGTCCAAACGCCCGGTGATAAGCCTCATTCATCGCCTGATAAGTCTCAGCCAGCGACGCTTCGCTGTCGTGGAAGGAATAGGCGTCCATCATGATGAACTCCTTCACCCGCATCAGGCCGAAGCGGGGACGGATCTCATCGCGAAACTTGGTGTGCTGCTGAAAAAAGCAGACCGGCAGCTGTTTGTAGCTTTGCACCACTTTGGCTGCGTAATCGGTGACCACTTCTTCGGCGGTGGGGGCCAAGCCGTATTCTAGGCCGCCGCGGTCTTTGACCGTCAGCATGGTGCGGCTGGCCTGATAGGTCGCCCAGCGGCCCGAGGCCTCCCACAGGGCGCGCTCCTGCATGATCGGCATGGTGATCTCCAGGCCGCCCGCGCTGCTGATCTCGTCGCTGACAATGCGCCGCACCTTCTCCAACGTGCGCTGCAAGAGTGGCCCATAGAGATAGAGCCCGGCCCCCGACTTGCAGATGAAACCGCCGCGCAGCAGCAGCCGGTGGCTGGCGGTTTCGGCGTCGCTGGGATCTTCGCGCAGGGTGGTGATGTTCAGGCGGCTGGCGCGCATCGGGACCTCGTTCGGTAGGGGCGGCAGCGTGCCGGCCACCACGCGCCGGACAAGCCGCCGAGCCCAATGGCCCTCGGTGAAGGCCCCCCAGGGAGCGCCCAGTTGCACTCGGCACAGAAAAAGCAGCCCGCGTCTGCGGGCTTCCACAGTGTTCCGGCACTTAACCAAGGGCCATTGCCGCCGACCCTACGAGATTGCCGATTGACCCTCTGCCATTGCCGCCCAAGTGTTCCCCATGCACGGCTTCATCGTCGACGCCGGACCCTGTCCCTATCTGCCCGACCAGCATTTTACGGCCTTCCACCCGCAAGGGGGTGACATCGGCCAGCCCCCCTATCGGCAATTAATGGACGCGCGCTTCCGTCGCTCAGGGGATCACCTCTATGCGCCCATCTGCCGCACCTGTGAGGCCTGCCGCCCACTGCGGGTGGACGTCCTCGCCTTTCAACCCCGCCGGGATCAGCGCCGCACCGCGCGCCGCAATGCCGACCTGCTCATCACCTGGCACCCCCGCGGCCTGGATGACGAACGCCTCGACCTCTACCACCGCTACCAAGCCCAGGTACACGGAAAAAATCCAGAAGTAGAGGGCGATCCGACCTCCTTCCTGGTCGCCGATGGCGGTATCCCAGGCGGCGAACTGCACGCCCGCAACGCCGCCGGCACCCTCCTGGCCGTGAGCTGCTGCGACCGCTTCACGGACGCCCTCAGCAGTGTGTACTGCTACTACGACCCCGACCACCGGGACCGCGCCCTGGGCACCTTCATGGTCCTGGCCGAGCTGGCGTTCTGCCGAGCGCACGCCCTGCCCTGGCTCTACCTCGGCTTCCACGTCGCCGGCTGCCAGGCCATGGCCTACAAAGCCCGCTTCGTCCCCCACGATCTGCTGGTGGACGGCTACTGGCAACGCCGCGCCCAACCCCCGGGTTGCGACGACGGCTCAGCGACCTAGCGT
>JBBQTJ010000485.1:0-1664 GCA_038213315.1 Planctomycetota bacterium | reverse complement strand
GCCAGGGCGACGGTCATCCATGGCCAGGGCGTGCACCTGCAGGCGCCCGGCCGCCCCATGCCGATCAAGCACCCGCGCCCAGGCCCCCATCAGGAAGGCGGTTTCGCCGAAGCGGCCGACCATCGCCGTCTGCCGCGCCGTCACCCGGGCCAAAGCCGTGCCGGCCAGGATCCCATCTGCAAAGTGCAGCGGAGCAGCCGCGCCCAGCGGTGGCCGCCAGGGTGGAGACTGGCGCAGGGGCCGCAGTGCGGGCAGCAGGGTGCGCGCCAAGCAGCCCAGGGCCGCGGCCCCGGGCGGCAGGCCGGCCAGCTCACGGAAGGTCGGATCGCTGGCTAGGTCGCGCGGGGTCGCCGGCTGGTCAAGGGCAGCGAGCATCAGCGCCGCACCGCGCGCGTCGATCCGGCGATGATCGAAGGTGCAGACCACTGCCCGCGGCGCGACGGCCAGACGCAGCAGATCCGACTGAACGGAATGAAGGTGCTGGGCGGCGACCGTTTCGGCCGAAGCCGCTTGCTCCATCTCGGCGGTGCGGCCCAGGCGCAGCCGCCAACCTGGCCACGCGCGGCGCCGCGCCGGGGTCGCCAGCAGCAGCGGATGGCGGCGGGCCAGACGCGCCAGGCCGGCGCGCAGACGAGCGAGGTCGACCGCGTGCTCAAAGCGCACGATGAACTGGCCCAGGCTGCCAGGTCCGCCATGGTCGCGGATCATGCCGTCGACGGCGAGCTGGAAGAGGTCGGCCGAGGCGGCCGGCAGCCAGTTGGTCATCGCGCCGCGTCGCGGATCGCGGTGACCAGAGTCGCCGGGCTGGTGAAAGCCGCATCCGGCAGGTCGAGGGGCGGCAAGCCCAGGGCGCGCTCGACCTCCAACAGCAGCCGCAGCAGTCCCTGACTGTCCAGGCCCAGGGTCGCCAGGTCGTCGTTGGCCCGGCTGCGTGCATCTAGGCCCAGCAGTCCGGATAGGGCTGTGAATACCGTCGTTGCCACCGCATCGTCGTCCTGAGACATCGGCGTCAGCATCACTGCTGCACAGTGGGCGGCAATCGGCCGGTCGTGGGCGACATCACTCTCAAACGGTAGCGGCGCGCCGCTCCTGGATGAACGCATGCAGGGCCGCCAGGCTGGCGAAGGCGCGCTTGCCGGTTTCGGCGTCTTCGATCTTCACCTGATAATGCCGGCTGACCAGCAGGGCGATCTCCAGCGCATCAATGGAATCCAAGCCCAGGCCGCCGCCGAATAGGGGCGCCTGTGGATCAATGTCCGCCGGGGCGAGGTCTTCCAGGTGCAGGCCGTCAATGATCAGCTGGGCCAGGGCCGTGAGAGAGTCGTCCATATGGTTCGTACGGCAGACTAAGAAGGCGGGGATGCGGGCAAGGCGTGGTGGGACCACCTGGTCCGCCAGTGGCCGGCGAAAGGCTGGACGCTGCCGGCTGCCTTCCATACTTCCGCCGTATGCAGCTCCGCCCTCTGCCCCTTGTGCTCGTCCCCGCCCTCGCCTTCTGCGTCCTGGCTGGTGGTTGCCAGCGCCGGGATGCCAACAAATGGTCGCCGCCGGCCGAGCCGGCCTCAGGCGAGCCCGCAGCGGTGTCCACCACCGCCACTGCCGAGGACGGCTTGGTGCTGTTCGCCCCGGTGGCCAGCGGTCCCCTGGCCAAGGCCTATGCCGAT
>JBBQTJ010000484.1:0-1694 GCA_038213315.1 Planctomycetota bacterium | reverse complement strand
CCCAGGCCGGCCACCGACAGGCTGAGGAGGCCGGTACTCAAGGTGACGTGCCGGACATCCAGGGGCAGGCCCAGCATGTTGCCGATCTCGGGCACCATCCCCAGCATCATGCCCAGGCTGATATTGGTGCCCCAGCCCGAGGCATGATGCTGCCAGAAGGCCGCAAAGGATTGCATGCGCCCACGCCCCAGCCGGCCACCCAGGCGATGCTCGGCGATGGCCTGCGGAATGCGGTGATAGGCCGACCAGTTGTCGAACCAGCCACCGGCCAGGCTGGACAGCCACAGGATCACCCCGGTCAGCGCCGCATAGAAGATGGTCAGACTGTCGAGCGGACTGAGATCGGTGTAGGTCTTCTGCGCCATCTCCATCGACATCCAGTGCCGGCCAGTCATGACCCGCCAGAGCGCGTCGAAGGCCAAGGCGCCGACCGCCACCACCGCCACGTTGGCAATGGCGGCGGCAATCTGCGAGGCGCAGATCTCGGCCATGCGGTCGACCATCAGCTCCAGGCGCGTCTCGCCCTGGTGATCACGCATGATGCCGGCCAGGCTGGCCGCCGTCATGGCCGGCTGCTTGGTCGCCAGCATCAGGCCCAGGTGCTGCAAGGCGATGAAACTGATCGCATAATTCAAGCCGAACAGCACGCCCATCGGCACCGCGGCCAGGTGCAAGGCATACAAGGCGGTCTTGCCCGCCGCCGTGAACACGGTCAGGGCCCCGCCGCCGGCCGCCGCCAGCCAGATGTGCCAATATTCGGCCCGATCATTGGCGATGTAGTGCTCGCCGGTGGTACCGGCGCGATCGACGATGCGGCGGTGCAGCAGGCGCAGATTGGTGCCGGCCAGATGCCGCACGCTGCGATCCTGCCAAGCCTGGTGCGCCAGGCGGGCGAGCAGGCGATGGATGGCCGCGCTGCGCTCTGGGCCAGTGGGCATGGACATGATCGCCACCATGTCTTCTTGGCGGGACAGGCAGCGCTCCAGCACATCGATGCCGAAGACGATGTCGACGCTGACGCCATCCGTCACGAGCTGGCGATGAATCTCGCCCAGGGCGACGCGGCAGCTGGCGGCCTCGATGCGCCAGGCGTTAAGCAGGTCGTCGACCACCTGGCCAGATTCCCACGCTGCCAGCAGGACCTCGCCAACCTGGGCGCTGCGCAGGAAGGGCGACTCGACCACCCGGCCGGGCAGGCTGCGCTCGCGCAGCTTGCGGGTCAGGCCCTGGGATGCGACGCGGGCCGAGAGCAGGCGGAAACCATCAGCAAATTCGGCCCGCACGCCCGTCCACATGCCTGCGCGATCGCTGGGCGTCAGCAGTTCGACCAGACGATGGAACAACTCCTCGGGGAGGTGCGCGAAGCGGCGCACCTCGGCCTCATTGGGCCACAGCCGCTGCGCCAGCAGGGCCAGGTCGTGCTCGTCGCGCGGGGCGGGAATGAGGCGATTGACCAAGCGATCGGCCGCCTCCGCCAGGAAGCCGCGTTCGCTGGGAATGCCGGTCGCCCCCAGGAGATTGGTCGCGTCGCTGCCCGCCAGCAGCCGGGCCACGGCATCGAGCAGGGCGCCGCGCACCTCCGCCGAGGCTTCGACCACCTTGAAAAATAGCAGCACTCGCGTGCTGTGATGCAACGTCAAGCCCAAGCCGCCAGCGCTCGCGGTCGCTTCCGCGCCTTGGCGCAGCCAGCGGTC
>JBBQTJ010000483.1:0-1699 GCA_038213315.1 Planctomycetota bacterium | reverse complement strand
CAGGGCCTGCATCACCCCGATCTGGGCGTGGGCGTCCATGCCGATCAGCACCAGATTGGCGCCGAACGAGCCCAAGACTTCGCCCCCGGTGGTGCCCAAGGTGGTGCCCTCAAGCAGCACGCCGATCTGGCCGGGACGCAGGAAGGGCAGATCCACCAGTCCAGGTGGCGCCGCATCGGTCCACAGCCATTCCGCATGCGCGTAACCGACCCCCTCGACGGCCGACTCATCGTCGGGCATGTCGATGCGGCGGAATTCCAGGGCGTCATGCCACACGTTCTGCAATTGTTGGCCGCCCAGGGCCCCGGTCAGGCGCAGGCCGCCGCCGGCGGACAGCCAAACCTTGGCCCCCGCGCCGGCCGCCACGCCATCAAGGGCCAGATAGCCCAGGGTCGCAGTCAGCTGATCGGTACGCTCTGGCGTGCCGTCATAACGGTCGGTGAGCATGCTGTAGTCGATCGCCACCAGCCAGCTTTCGAGATTGAGCCCGAGATTGAAGGCATTGGTGCGGAAGTCGTCGGTGTTCTCGCCGAATTCTCCGCCGTAAGAGTCGTTGCTCCAGCCCACCCAGACGCTGGGCGGGGTGCCCGGGCGCGGCGCATCCGGCACCCCGGCTATGGCGCCCAGGGCGGCGGGAGCCAGGGCGGCAACCAGCAGCAATACGCGGACGGGCGGGATGACCATGGCAGGCTCGGCACAGGCAAGACCCCCCTGCGGACACGCAACGAAGGTGTTGCGGGCAGGCTGGGCCAGCGACAAAAATGATGGTCCGGTGCGCCGGACAGCTCAATATACCTCATCCCGGCGAGGTCCGCAAATACCTGTTTTGAATGTGGTTATGTCATAAGATTAAACACGCATCGACGCGCACCTGGCATTGCAAGAGGCGATCCGCGACGCCCGTGGCATCCTGCCACGGGCGGTTCTCCCCTTGTCCCGGGTGGATGACGCAGACTGCCACACCTCATCCATGGGTGCATTTCGACTCGTAGCGTTGCACCACCACGCCCGACCAGAGCATGCCGACCTTCCTATGAGCGAAATTCCCGTCATCGAAGTCCGCGGCGCCGCCGAGCACAACCTCAAGTCCGTCGACTGCGACCTGCCCAAGAAGTCATTGGTGGTCTTCACCGGGCCCTCGGGCAGCGGCAAGTCCTCGCTGGCCTTCGACACCATTTATGCCGAGGGCCAGCGCCGCTATGTGGAGTCGCTCTCCGCCTATGCCCGGCAGTTCCTCGGCCAGCTCGAAAAGCCCAAGTACGAGTCGATGCGCGGCCTCTCGCCGACCATCGCCATCGAGCAGAAATCGGCGTCGAAGAATCCGCGCAGCACCGTCGGGACCATCACCGAGGTGCACGACTACCTGCGCGTGCTGTGGGCCCGCGCCGGCACCCAGCACTGCCATCAGTGCAACGCCGCGGTCGGCCGCCGCAGCCAGGATGAAATCGTCGACGCCGTGCTGAAGCTGGGCGATGGCACCAAGCTGCTGGTGCTGTCACCCAAGATCGGCGATCGCAAAGGCGAACACATCGACGTGCTTGATCGCGCAAAAAAGGCTGGCTTCGCCCGCGTGCGCATCGATGGCAAAGAGATCGCCCTCGACCAGCCCCTCCCCCCGTTGAACAAGAAGGTGAAGCACCGCATCGATCTGGTAGTCGACCGCCTGATCCTCAAGGACGGCATCAAGGAAAGGCTGAGC
>JBBQTJ010000482.1:0-1734 GCA_038213315.1 Planctomycetota bacterium | reverse complement strand
CTTGGCCGCAATCGGGACATGCTGTGGGACCGTCTCTGCGAGCTGGTGCTGTCGGCCCAGGCCGTGCCGAAGCTACGTCGTCGCACCAAGCCATCCTGGGGTTCGGTGCAGCGCCGCCTTGAAGCCAAGGCGCACGTCGCCAACCGCAAACGCGACCGCCGCATCGAGTAACTCCCTCCGGCGATAGCGGCCCATCTGCGGCGTTGGTCGGCGGTCATGTGGCGCTGCCACACTCCCTTCTCCCGCCTTGCAGCTGGACCACTCTCGCCGGAGGGAACAGGTCGTCCCTCCGGCGATAGCGGCTCATCTGCGGCGTTGGTCAGCGGTCATGTGGCGCTGCCACACTCCTTCTCCCGCCTTGCATATGAGCCACTCTCGCCGGAGGGAACAGGTTGGTTGGTGGAATCAGTGAAGAGCGGAGCCGATCATGCGGCCCTGCTGCGTTTGGCGTGGGGGATCAGCCGGTCAGCGGCCGACTTAGCTATCTGTCTACCCGCACTAGACGCATCCACCGTGTGCGCAGGACCTCGCTCAGGCGTTGTTCGACGGCGGCGGGCTGCGGGATGCTCGCGCGGGTCAGGACCAGATGGCCGATCAGGGTGTCCAGTTCTGCGCTTTGGACCGGGCGGCAGGGTCGACCCAGGTTGAAGCGGCACCAATCGTCGTCGCCCCACTCGGCGCCAGCCGGCGGATGGATCCACGCGGGTTTGACCAGCATCGGGATTGGGCCGGTCGGATGGTCGGCGGTCAGCAGGCTCGTGATCGCGGGCACCGACCAGCGGGCACCATGATTGCGGTCCGGGATCAAGGCCGCCACGATGATGGTGCCGATGATCGCCAGGCTGGCGACGGTCCACGCCATGGCCCGGTGCCAGCGCCGCCAGAGCCGGGCGCCGGGCACCGCGGCCAGTACCGCCAGGGCCGGGACCGCATACAGCAGGTAGCCGGTACGGTGCACACTCTTGAGCGTCAGTACGACCACCACCACAGCGACCAGCGCGGCCAGGCCCAGCCGCCAGACGGCCCGTGGCGTACGCCAGCTGCGGTGGCGTACGGTCAGCCACAGGCCGGCCACCATCAGCAGCGAAAACGGCAACCACATCACCGCCGGCCGCCACAGGTATTGTTCCATCACAGCCGCCGCATGGATCGAAAGTTCCTGGTACGGACGATTGACATCAGCCGCCAGATTGGTCAGGGCCGCAGGCCCCAGGGCCACACGCACATAAAGTGGCCAGGCAAATGTCGCCAGCAGCAGCGGGCTCCACGCCAGCCAGCGGCGCCAGCCACCGCAGGCGGCGGGATTGAGGCTGAGCTGGACCAGGATCGGCACCAGGCCCACCAGCACGATCGGACCCTTGAAGCCGCTGCCCAGCAGCAGCCACGCGCAGGCCACCGGCACGCGCCATCCCCAGCCCGCGCGCGCTCCGACCAGGGTCACCCAACACGCCAGCAGACAGGCCAGCACCTGGGTATCCAGCCGGAACGTGTTGCTCACGCCCATGAAGGGCGGATTGAGCAGCACCGCCAGGCCAGCCACCAGCCCGGCCCCGGGTCCCACCAGGCGTTCACCCAGCCGATGCACCAGTATGATCGTCGCCACCCCCGCCAGTCGCGGCAGTACACTGGCCAGGGCTGGCAGGGCTCCGCCGAGCTTGAACAGCAGGGCGGTCAGCCAGAAACCCAGTGGCGGCTTATTGACGTACAATTCGCCGGCATGGTGCAACGGCAGCA
>JBBQTJ010000481.1:0-1753 GCA_038213315.1 Planctomycetota bacterium | reverse complement strand
ACCTTCCAGGTTGGTGCCAATGTGGGCCAGACCGCGTCGGTCACTATCAACAGCGCCAAGGCTGGCGATCTGGGCAATGGCGCGTCCTCAGCGATCAAGAGCCTGTCAGAGCTCGGCGGCCAGCTGGTGGCCGGCAATGCGACCGAAGTGCTGAAGGTCATCGATAAGGCCATCACCGATGTCGCGGTCACCCGCGGCAACATTGGTGCCTTCCAGGCCAATACCCTGGAAACCACCATCAGCAGCCTGCGGGTTGCCGGTGAAAACCTGACTGCGGCCGAGTCCGCGGTGCGCGATGTGGACTTCGCCGAGGAATCCGCCCGCTTCACCAAATACAACATCCTGATGCAGTCGGCCACGGCCATGATGGCCCAAGCCAACCAGCTGCCCCAGGGCGTACTGAAGCTGCTGGGTTGAACTGAACGCTGATATCGTCGCCTGAATTCGCGGTATCACGGCCACCCCTGGGGATCTCCCCAGGGGTGGTTTGTTATGGTCAGGCGCGGACGGCGGCGATGACCTTGGCCGCAGCCTCAGCGATCGGCACGTCGACCGCCGCGCTGCGGCGCTCCTTGAACTCGACCGTCCCGGTGGCGACCCCACGTCCGACGACCACGCGCAGGGGCAGGCCGATCAGGTCCCAATCCTTGAATTTGGGGCCGGGCTTGAGGTCGCGATCATCCAACACCACGTCGATGCCGGCCGCCAGCAACTCGCGATACAGCGCCTCGGTGACCGCATCGGCAGCGGCATCGCCGGACTTGGTCGGTACGATGACGCACTGATAGGGTGCGATGGCCATGGGCCAGCAGATACCGTCCTGGTCGTGATGCTGCTCTACCGCGCTGGCGACTACGCGAGACGTGCCGATGCCGTAGCAACCCATGATGAAGGGCTGCCGCGTACCGTCCTTGGCCATAAAGGTCGCGCCCATGGCGGCGCTATACTTGGTGCCAAGCTTGAAGATGTGGCCGACCTCGATGCCGCGTTTTTCGTGCAGGGGCAGACCCGAGCGTGGGCAGGCGTCGCCCGGGACGATGGTGGTGATGTCGTCGAAATACATGGACGCCGGCGCGTGCTCAGGCACCGAATACCCGACGACGTGCCAGTCCGGCACGTTCGCGCCGACCACCAGGCCGCGGGCGTCACGCAGCCGCTCATCGCAGACCACCACCACCTTCTCGCCCAATTGGCGGCGTGGCCCGTCCTCACTGACGCTGGCCGCCACCAGCTCCGGAGCGCGGAAGCCAGGACCGGTAAAGCCCACTGCCGAGCCGGTCAAACCGTCGATCTCGTCATCGCGCATGGCGCGCAGGTCTGTCACCGCCCCAGGGCTCTTGAATCTGCGGTTCAGCGCATTGGTCAGCTTCACCGTGTTGACCTGGCGG
This sequence comes from Planctomycetota bacterium, assembly GCA_038213315.1. Taxonomy (GTDB): domain Bacteria; phylum Planctomycetota; class UBA11346; order UBA11346; family UBA11346; genus JBBQTJ01. The sequence goes on along the minus strand of JBBQTJ010000481.1, from coordinate 365 downwards.
TCACCACGCACGAAAGCGGCGATCGGCACGGCTTTCGCCGCCGTACCCACCGTGGCGACGAACAGTACGCACTTCAGGCAATGCGCCGCACTCAGGTCCGGATAACGGCCACGCAGCGACTGCACCAGGGCGTCGATGCTGCTATGACCAGGCGTGTTCGCCAAATGAGGCTTCGCTGGCTCAGCCCAGGCCGGTGCTGCCGGAATGGCACCCTCGGCCCGCTCGACGTTCGCGGCATAGCCGGATTCGGGACAATACAGGATGGCATCCTCGCCCACGGCGGCGGCGACCATGAATTCGTGCGAGCCCGAACCACCGATGGCGCCGGCATCGGCCTCCACCGCAAACGCTTCCAAGCCACAACG
>JBBQTJ010000480.1:0-1753 GCA_038213315.1 Planctomycetota bacterium | reverse complement strand
GTGCACGCCAAAGGCATCCGGCACCCAGCCGATGGTGCCGACCACCTGCTCCCGCTCGGTCTCCACATCCTTGCCCTGCACCAGCACCGTGCCGTGGAAGGGCGGATGCAGCCCGGCTAGTACCCGCATCAGCGTGGTCTTCCCCGCGCCATTGCGGCCCAGCAGCCCGCACAACGCGCCAGCGGGGATGCGCAGGCCGATGCCCGAGAGGGCCATGGTGGAGCCGTAGCGGGCCCAGAGGCCGTGGCAGGTGATGGCGTCGACAGCCGTCGCAGAGATGCGGGGTCGCGGGGTCGCGGGGTCGGTTGCAGACGGCGTGGGGTCGGTCATGCGGCGATCCGCGGGAGGCGGGAAGGGGCGAGGCGGAGGGCGAGGAAGCGAAGGGCGAGGATGAGGAGGGATTGGGTGATGAGGGCGAAGATGATGTGTACAGACACGGTGAAACTTCTGTCGAAACTCTGACCTACAGACCAGACAGGAAAGGCGAGAGCGCGGTCATATTCGGCAATAATCTGCGTTTCCAGGGAGCCTGGCAGCAGGGCCAGGGAAATGCGATGGCCAAAGGACATAGGCGTGAATCGATCATGTAGCATGCCCGTGATGAGATAGCTGCCACCCCAGGCGACCACGATCAGGAGGATGGCGGAGGCGGTTCCTGTGGCGCGCTTGCGAGCCAGTAGTCCGGCCAGCACCCCGAGCCACAAGGCGATGAGCAGGGCCAATGGCGCACGCACCAGGTGAGCGATCGGCAGAAGCCAGGAGTCATGGTTCGCGATCCACAATTTTGTCGCGACCGGGATGGTCACTAGCACGGCCAAGGCGATGACGATGCGCTGGAGGCCGGCAATCTTGTCCCGCAGGATGGTCCGCGCGGGGATCGGCGTGGTCAGCAACACCGGCAGGGTCTCGGCCGAGCGTTCGGATGCAAAAAGACCACCGCCGATAGCGGCCACCAGCAGCAAGCAGGGCAACAGGGGTAGGGCCAATCCGGCCATGGGGTAATCATTCGCGCTTAGGCTGAGGAAACAGACAGCAGCCAGTGCAGGCAGAAACCACCGCACCAGATACCGCGCGCTGGCCAGACCCCGTCGATTGAGTTCACGCCAGCGGATCGGTCGGGTGATCGGCAAGTCAGACGCGGTGGTGCGACCGAACCAACGGGCATCGGTTCGGTGGGCCAGGGCATCCAGCCAGCGAAAGGCCCGCATCATCGGGCCTAGACCGCGTTGGGCCTCCAGCCGGCGGAACATGCCGAGGCGGGCAATGAACAGGGCTACGGCGGCAATGAGCGCGGCCACGCCGATGCGGATATAGTAGAAATCGGTGGTGGTTCGACCGCTTGGATCAATGGGCACGAACATGTGCCACCAGGATTCAGTGTTTCCCCAAGGATTATGCGATTCAGCGATCACGCTTGTCCCAACCCACAGCCCAGTCAGCAGGACATAGGCCCAAACCAGCGCCGCCCCCGGCCCCCGCGCCCAGGCGCTGCACGCCAGGGCGATGGCGCCCCCTTCGGCGGCGCCAATGAGCAGTCCGGCCAATGACCAGCCCACTGTGGTGTTTTGCACGCCGCCATAGGCGAATGCGAGGGCCAGCAGAGGCGCCGCCAACAGAATCATCAGCACCGCCGGCAGGATGCCGGTGATCCAGAACTGGAGCAGCAGCCACGTCGGCCGCTGCGGAGTAAGCATCAGCAGGGCGAGGGTGCCGCGCTCCCGCTCGTTGGCGATAATGCCGGCAACCATGGCGG
>JBBQTJ010000479.1:0-1756 GCA_038213315.1 Planctomycetota bacterium | reverse complement strand
ACTTCGGCCTGGACGTCCTCGGCCATTTCCAGGTCGTCGACGCGGATGCGGCCCTGGGCGTCGGTGAGCGGCGTGCGGCCGGGGGCGAGGTGGTCGCGGAACAAGCGGACCATCTGCTCGATGGTGCCTTCGTGGGTGCCCTTGGCGCGCATGACCTGATAGAGGATGGCGGTGTACAGGGGCACGACCGGGATGGCGCTGCTGGCCTGAGTGACCAGGGCCTTGTTGACGCTGACCCAGGCTCCGCCGCCGTGGCTTTTCGCCAAGCTGGCGTTCAGGCTGCGGCCGGTGGCTTCAAGATGGTCCTTGGCCCGGCCGATGGTGCCCGAGCGGTACATGGCCGCGGTCAGTTTGGGGCCGATGTAGCTGTAGGCGACGGTGCGGAAACCGGGCGCCAGCAGGTCGGCGGCGGACAGGGCGTCGATCCACAGCTGCCAATCCTCACCACCCATCACCTTGACCGTGCCGGCGATCTCGGCCTCGGTGCTGGGGGTCAGGGTGATTTCCTTGATCACGTCCGTGTCCAGGTCCACGGTCTTGCTGGTATGGGGCTCGCCAATGGTCTTCAGACAGCTGCTATGCACCACGCCCGCGTGGTCGGTGCGCTTGGGCGCAGCCAGGGAATAGACCAGCAGGTCAATCTTGCCGAAGCGGGCCTTGAGGGCCGCGATGGCCTGCTCTTTGATAGCGGCGCTGAAGGCGTCGCCGATGAGGGTCTCAACCTGCTTGCCGGTGGCCTTGGCGTTGGCCGTGACTGCCGCCAGATTGTACCAGCCGGCCGAGGCGGTGCGCTCGCCCTGAGCAGGACGCTCGAAGCTGACCGCCAAGGCCTTGGCCCCATGGCCCCACACCGCCGTGATCAGCGAGGACAGCCCATAACCAGCGCTGGAACCCACCACCAGCACTTTGCCCAAGGCTGGCCCGGGCTTGGCCGCCGCCACCGCGATCTGCGTGGCGACATTGCGGGCGCAGCCTTCAGGATGGGCCGACGTGCAGATGAAGCCGCGGATGCGGGGATTGACGACAACGCTGGTCATGGGCTGAACTCCGGTGCGGGGAAGGCTTGTAGCCACCAGCGTCCGCGGTCCAGCGCCGGGCGTCCAGCAGTAATCCAGGCCGCGTTAGCGGGTCAGTTCAGTTTGTAGATCGCTTGCCGTCTTGACCACCTTCCGCTCGCCATCCCGACGCAGCAGCACATAGGCGCTGTCCCGCGGGCCGCGCCAGGACCAGCGGCGCAGGGGTTCGGCGGTATAGGCCACCACGGCTCCGGTGGCAGGCAGGGTGAAAGGCAAGAGGCGGTCGCCGGCGTCGTAGACCGGCGGATCCAAGGGCACCCCGGCCTTGGTCTGGCTCCACCACCAGTCGGCTTCGCGGGTGGCGGCCTGGGCGCGCAGCAGGACCTCGACCCGGGGCAGCAGGTCAAGATTGATGGCGCTGCCGAAGGCCAAGCTCAGGACGGCAAGGCTGGACAGGGGCGCGCGACGCAGCCAAGGCCAGCCGCACAGTAACAGCCACACCAGGCCAAGCCCCACGCCCAGGGTCACCGATCCGACCAGCACCGGCAGCCACCATTGGGCCCCGGCAAAGGCCACCGGGATGGGCGTGATCACCGCGATGATGACCAGCAGCAGCTGGCGCAGGCCCGGTCGGTCAGGGACGATCCAGAGCTGCCAGATGGCGGTCGCGATCATGGTGGCAGAATGCCGGCTCGCACCAGGGACGCAGCAGTCAGGGCCGGCCGAGCGCCGCCGGTGAG
>JBBQTJ010000478.1:0-1772 GCA_038213315.1 Planctomycetota bacterium | reverse complement strand
AGCTCGAGCGCGACCGCATCGACGCCATGCTCAAGCGCGCCGTACGCGCCCGCGAGCGCCGCGACTATGACGAGGCCATCCTGCTTTGCGAGCAGGTGCTGAAGATCAACCGTGCGGAAGAGCGCGCCTCGTCCTTGCTGGCCAAGTGCCGGCGCGAGCGCCATTCCTATCTCCGCCAAATCACTGCCGACCGCTGGGACGAAGAGCACAAGTTGCTCTCCGAGAACATCCGCCGGGCCATGCTGCCGCAGCTCGAACTGATCCGCTACAGTGCCGAATGGCCCGAGATCGACGCCCGTCGCAGCGCTCCGGTGCGCGGCCTTGAGGAAGAGAACGAGACCTGGCGCAAGACCATCACCGACCAGCTAGAGCAGGAGGTCACCCTCGACTTCCAGGACAATGACCTGGCCGATGTGGTGCAGTTCCTGCAGCGCATCACCAGCGTCAATATCGTGCTCGATCCCCGCGTGATCGCCAACAGCCCGCCGCCCGTGACCCTGCGCGTCGATAAGATGAAGCTGCGCTTCGTGCTCGACTTCATCATGCGCATCACTTCGCTGAAATACGCGCTGCGCGACGAAGCCATCTACATCTCCAACGAGCAGGGCGTGCGCGGCGACCAGTTCATGAAGCTCTATGACGTGCGCGATCTGACGCACGCTATGCAAAGCTTCCCCGGCCCCGATCTGGACATCCCCGAGCCCGGCGGCACCGGAAGCCGCCTGCTGCCCCCGGTGGAGCCCGAGACCCGGCCCGAGACCGGCGAGTTCATCGCCATCATCAAGAGCGTGGTGGCGCCCAACACCTGGTCGGACAGTGGCGGCCAAGGCACCATCGAGGAATTCAACGGTTCAATGGTGGTCACCCAGACCAAGGATATCCACGAACAGGTGGCCGAGATGCTGCGCAGCCTGCGCAACCAGAAGGGCACCCAGATCCACGTGAAGGTGAAGTTCCTCGCTGTCGAGAACGCGAGCCTGGAAGAAATCGGTGTTAACTGGAACAATTTCAGCGGCCCCGTTGGTACCCCCGGCACCAATGCCTTAGTGCCGCTGCCCGGGCAACGGCCGGGCAGCGGCGTCGGCGGTTACTATGCCGACCCCGCCAGCAGCTTGGTCGCGGCCGGCGCGGTGGACAACCAGCTGCAGGGCTACACCACGGGCAGCAGCCTCAGCCGCAGTCCAGGAGATGGCTTCCAGCTGGGCGGACAGTCCTGGCAGATCGCCAACAACCTGTACGCCAGCGCCGTCCTCGACATGGTCGAGAAGGAGCGCAAGGGCAACGTGCTGTTCGAGCCTGATCTGAGCATGTTTAATGGCCAGCAGGCCCATATCGTCAACATGAACCAGCAGTCGTACGTCGCCGACTATGACGTGGTGCAGGGCCAGTACGATCCCATCGTCAGCATCCTGTCCTACGGCACGGTGCTGGATGTGCAGGCTATTGCCAGCGCGGACAAGAAGTACATCACCTTGACCCTGCGCCCCACGGATGCCCAGGTCGAAAGCTGGCGCCGCTTTGGTCCGCCGGTGGCTTCCGGCACCTTCCCGGGTGGTCCGGTGGTTGGCGGTCAGGCCGGTAATGCCACGGGTGGCACGGGCGGCCCGTCCATCGCCGGCACCAACCCGCTACTGATCCCCCAGCTGCTGTACCGGTCGGTGCGCACGTCGGTCACCATCCCCGATGGCGGCAGTCTGGTCATCGCCGGCATGACCAAGGGCGAAAGCGGGCAGGCCCACTCCGGCATCCCCTTCCTCAGCCACATCCCCTTC
>JBBQTJ010000477.1:0-1773 GCA_038213315.1 Planctomycetota bacterium | reverse complement strand
CGGGCAAAGCGCCGGGCGGTATCCGGCAGCACCGCCGCCAGGGTCGCGCCATCGCGCAGATGCAGGTGCCAATCGTCAGGTCGGGTCAGGGTCAGCCGGGTCGTGGTCATGCTGGGATTCTGGTAGGAGAGCCGGCGGGGGGAAGCGGGTGGCCCACCGCCCAAGCCCACGCTTCCCAAGCCGAAGGGTTTCCCCACCATCGTCGCCCATGCCTGCACCGTCCGTCGTCCAATGGTTCATCACTGCCAATGGTCGCGAGCAGGGTCCCTTTACTCCGGCTCAGCTGAAGACCCTCGCCGAGCAGGGCCGACTACGCCCTGATATGCTGGTCCGGCGCCAGGACATGGCCATGCCGGTGCCCGCCAGCCAGGTGAAGGGGCTGCTGCCGACCCACCCGGTGATTGGCGAAAAGGACGAGACGCACATGGCCGGCTTGCCGGTGCTGCCGCCGGCGCCCGCACGTTCAGCCCCGCCGGCAGCCCGCGCCGACGAGGAAACCGACGACGCTCCGTCGCCCCCCCGACCGGCACCTGTGCGTTCAGCACCGCAGCGACCAACAGGCGGGTCACGCCCAGGGCCGGTGCGCACGGTCACTGCTCCGGTGAACGAGGATTCAGAGACCAAGGTGCCGTCCACGCCGCCCGAGGATGAGGACGATCCCTATGCGGCGCCCAAGGTCGACGTGGCGGCGCGGCGGTCGGGCGGCGGCGCACCGAGCCACGGCGCGCGTTTTGGCGCGGCACTGCTGGATTCGGTGGCGATGATCATTGGGGCGCTGATCATCGTCGTCGGCTTCTCCGCATTAGGCGCCGCAACCCAGTCAAATTTCCTGATCGTGATTGCTGTGGTGGTGGGCCTTGCTTGGATCTTCGCCTACCAGGCGGTGGCCGAAGCGATGTGGGGCAAGTCCCTCGGCAAGATGGCCACTGGCCTACTGGTAATCAACCTGCGCACGGGCAAGCGTTGTTCCGCCGGTCAGGCCATGGGGCGCAATGCGGTTCGTCTCTTGCTCAACTTGAGCTCGATCGGCGGCCTGCTTGATGCGCTGTGGTGCCTGTGGGAACCGGACCGCCGCTGTCTGCACGACTTGGCAGCCGGCACCGCCGTGGTCTCGGCCTCTGGGCGCGGTCGCAGCAGCGGCGCACGTGCGGCAGTGGGCAAGCGTCCGACGGTGGGCAAGCGCTCGGCAGCTGCTGCCCGGCGCCGCCGCTAAGCCGCTCACTCCACCCTCTTCACATTCGACGCCATGCTCCCCACGCTCGCCTCCCGCTTCGGCACCCCTCTGTACGTCTACGACTTGGCCGTGGTGCGGGCGCGGGCCCGGGCCTTGAAAGCCGCCATCAGCTGGACCCCCTTCCAGCCCCTCTACGCGGTGAAGGCCAACCCCTGCCCGGCGGTGGTGCGGGCGATCCTGGCTGAGGGCTTCGGCATCGACGCGGTCAGCCCCGGCGAGGTCGCCTTGGCCCTGCGCCTGGGCGTGCCGCCGGCGCTGATCCAGTACACCGAGAACAACATGACCGACGCGGAGCAGGGCGAGGCCCTGGCCCAGGGCGTCACCGTCACCGCCGGCAGCCTGGACCGGCTGGAGCGCCTGGCGGCCGCGGGCGCGACCCGGGCCAGCGTGCGCTTCAATCCCGACATCGGCGCCGGGCACAGCGACAAGGTCTGCACCGGCGGCCCGCTCTCGAAATTCGGCGTGCACCATACTGACGTCGAAGCGGTGCGCGCGATCGAGGGCCACAGCGCCCTGCGCGTGGTCGGCTGCCACATGCA
>JBBQTJ010000476.1:0-1779 GCA_038213315.1 Planctomycetota bacterium | reverse complement strand
TTCCAGATCGTAGCTCCGGCCACCGTCCTGCTGCTGGCGGTCTACGCCAAGAACGAGCAGTGAGGACATCGACGATGGCGACAAGAAAGCCCTCGGCCGTCTGTGTCGTGCGCTGCGCCGCCACCTCAACCTGCCGACCTGGCCGGAGAACAGCGTGGGACGCCTTGCTGAGTAGTTGAAGACCGACAGCGAAGCCCTGGCGCGCGGTGAAGCCTTCAAGACCGCGAGCCCCATCGGGGACCGGGACGAGCCGCGTTCGCCAACTGCCCAGCCCAACGGCTGCATCATCCTACGCATCAAACACAGCAAGCACGCCACCCTGGTCACCGAGGCCGCCCAGCAGGGCGTCAGGCGCAGGGCCTAGCGGCCGCCCGGTCGAGCCGGCCGCCAGAGACGGGCCCAGAGGCGCTCCTATTCAAAGACCAGTGCGCTCAGTTGCGGCAAGGCCTGGTCTACCACCAGAGGCTTGGCCGTGACTCGGCCGTCCGAGCGGCGCAGGGTCAGGGTGTAGGAACCCGCGTCGCGCAGGGTCACCTGGAGGGGGCCTCCGCTCCAGCTTCCGGCGACGGAGTTGGTGCCCAGGCGGCGCACGGCGACGATCCGGCCCTGGTCATCCGCAATGCTCAGGGTGGCCCCGACCACGCCGCGCGGGCCTTTGACGGTGATGGCGAGGGTGTGGGCTTGGGCCAGTTTCACCAGCGTGGGAACTGCGGACTCCTCCAGGTGCTGGCGCTCGTCGAGGGCGGCGTTCAGTAGCAGGTTCACGGTGCCATCGCTGCCGCCGAGCAGCAGGTCGATGGCACCGTCGCCGTCGACGTCGCCCGCGGCTACGCCCCAGGAGCCAGCCTTGTAGCCTGGGCCAGGGAAGATCGCGCCGTACTTTTCTGGCCGCATGAAGGAACCGGCTCCGCGGTTGAGGTGGTAGACGTCGGAAGAGCCGGCTGACCCGGAGGCGGTATAGAGGTCGACTTCGCCGTCCGCGTTGAGGTCCTCGGCCAGGGTCCAGAGTTGTTTGTCCGACGGCTCGGAGGTCTCGTTGCCGTAGCCGATGAAGTCCTCCAGTTTGCCCGCACGTTCGACAATGAGGGAAAAACCGGCATGGCGCGGTACCAGCAGGCTCATGGCGTCGCGACTCCAGATCGGGCCCATGGCGGCGCCACCGCTGCGCGCACCATCCGCGGACTTGATCTCCAGGTCGAGTTGGTGGCTGCGCGGCTGGAAGACACCGGCAGCGTCGCGTGACAGGAACAACCCCGCACCCACCGCGACGAAGAGCTCGCAACGCCCGTCGCCATTCCAGTCCCCGCTCGACACCATCCCTCCTTGCCCGGCGCCGCATTCCGGACGGTCCAGGCCGAGGTTGGCGGTGGCATCGACAAAGGGCGCGCCGGGCTTGCCGGGATTGAGGTAGGCGCGCACGCCGCTGGTGGTGGCGGCAAGCACGTCCGGCCAACCATCGCCGTCCAGTTCTTCAAAGGTGGCGCTGATCAGGCCGGCGATGGCCGGCACGCGCGCATGCTTGGCGTAGCCAGCCTCTGAGCGCTGCCAGAGCACCCCGTCCAGCAGCAGCGCTGGGTGGCCATCGCCATCGACGTCAGCCACCGCCACCGCAGAAGCAGGCATGCCGGTCAGCCCGAAGGCGGCGGTGGCGTCCTCGAAAGCGAGATCCTTGCGCTGCATCCAGACCTTCACTCCAGCAGGTGAGGTGGCGATGGCGTCGAGCTTCCCATCGCCATCCAGGTCGGCCAGGGCGACACCGCGCGCCGGGCCGGCGAGCTT
>JBBQTJ010000475.1:0-1784 GCA_038213315.1 Planctomycetota bacterium | reverse complement strand
GAGAGCAGCGGACATGCAGGCCCTGTGGTATAGTGGTGCCTGGGGTGGCATGCGACCGCAGGCCGTACCTGACCGTAAGCTTAATCACGAGGGCATCATGCGTCTGTCATATAGGTTCGCCGGTGGTGGCCTGATCCTTGGCGCGGTGCAAACCGCCGTGCTCATGTACCTGCCAGGCGGCGGGGTGGAGCCATCGTGGCCACTGGGCATCTCGCTGAGCACAGCGGCCACCCTGGGCGGATTCGTGCTAGGGCTGTGGCAGGGCCGCCGGCTGGACCGGATCCGGCTAGGCCTTGAGCAGGCGCAACCCGGGCCCGCGGGCGGGTCTGACGAGCTGGGTCGCTTGGCCGCCAGCATCTCCCGCATGAAGACCGAGCAGGAGGAGGGACGACGCCGGCAGGGCGTGCAGGTGGGCAGCCATGCGGGGGTAATCCACCGCTCGGCCAGCAGCTTGGGCGCTACTGGTGCGAATCTGATGGAGGGCGCCGAGACCACCACCGAGCAGGCCCAGCGTGCCGCCGCTGCCGCTGAACAGGTCAGCAGCAATGCCCACCAGATCGCCGCCATCGCCGAAGAGATGACCGCCTCGGTGCGCGAGATCGCCAGCGCCACCACCGAGGCTTCGCGGGTATCGACCGATGCGGCGGCCAGATCGAAGGTGGTCGACGAGGCGGTGCGCCGTCTGGGCGCCAGCTCGACCGACATCGGAACGGTGGTGAAGACCATCTCGGCAATTGCCGAGCAGACCAACCTGCTGGCCCTCAATGCCACCATCGAGGCGGCCCGGGCCGGCGAATCTGGCCGCGGTTTCGCCGTGGTGGCCGGCGAGGTCAAATCCCTCGCCCACCAGACCGCCGCCGCGACCGGGGATATCGGCCGGCGCATCGCGGCAATCCAGGCCGACACCACGGCGGCGGTCGAGGCCATCGCCGCGATCAGCCAACTGATCGGCCGCATCAACGAGATGCAGCAGACCACCGCCTCCGCCGTGGAGGAGCAGTCGGCGACCACGACCGAGATGGCTCGCAACATTGCCGAGGCGGCCAAGGGCGCGGCCGATATCGCCAAGGCCATCTCCGCCGTGGCCCAGTCGACGCGCAGCACCTGTGGCCTGGCCATGCAGGTGCGGGACCTGGGCAAGCAGCTGACGGTAGAGTCCGCCGACCTGTCGCGGGCCGTAGGGGGAACGGTAAGCGAGGCAGCGACCGTCACCGTCAGAGACGATTCAAGCCTGGTGATCTGGACGCCGCAGTTTGCCACCGGCCACAGCGACATCGACGCGCAGCACCAGCAGCTCTTTCGCATGACCGGCGAGTTGCATGCAGCGATGCAGGAGGGCCGCGGTCGGGCGGTGATCGGCGAGTTGATCGCCTTCCTCGCCAACTACACCGTCAAGCACTTCGCTGAAGAAGAGGACACCATGCGTCAGGCCGCCTATCCGAATCTGGCCGGTCATCAGGCCATGCACCGCACCTTGCTCGCCCAGGTCGGCGACTTGCAGCGGCGCTTCACCGCGGGCGAAACGCTGAAGACCATGGAGGTATCGGAATTCCTGTCGGGCTGGCTGAAGCAGCACATCCTGCAGGTCGACCATGCCTATATTCCCGCTCTGAAAGCGGCCGGGTCGATCCGCGCGTGACGCGGCTTACGAACGCACGTGCCACCAGGCCATGGCGATCACACCGCTCACCGCCAGCAACCCGCCGGCGATCGCGCGCTTGGCTGGGCGGTCGCCTTCCAGGTGCCACAGCACCGGGATGACCAGCAACGGCACCAACGCCACC
>JBBQTJ010000474.1:0-1785 GCA_038213315.1 Planctomycetota bacterium | reverse complement strand
AATCGACCACCGTCGACATGACATCGCCGCCAATCACCAGGATGCGCCGGGCGCGGCCGGATTCGATGAAGGCGGTGGCGGTGGACAAGGCGGTGACGAAACCGTTGCAGGCATTGAGCAGATCGAAGCCCCAGGCCTTGGACGCGCCCAGGCGGTGCTGCACCAGATTGGCGGTGGCGGGCATGACATAGTCGCCGGTGATGGTAGCGATGATGATGCCATCAAGCTCGGTGGCGGCCACGCCGGCCCGCTCTAGGCAGTCCCGGCCAGCAGTTTCAGCCAGCTGGCTCAAGGTCTGACCGGGGGCTACCAGGCGGCGTTCGCGGACGCCGGTGCGCTCAACGATCCACTGATCGGTGGTATCGACCATCCGCTCCATGTCCAAATTGGTCAGGCGACGCTCGGGCAACCCCGTGCCTACGGCAATGCAACGCGCGCGACGACCCGGGACCGGTTCAGGCATGGGGGCTCCTGGAAGAGCGTGGGATGCTAGGTCCCCCGGGCAGGCTGGCAATGTCTCCGACCCCGAACGCCCCTGGACGGACCCCTCGACAGGCGGTCTGATCCTACATGCGTGCTCGGCGATGGTGGCGGTGGGTGGCGGTGTCAGCGACCAGTCTGGTTCTGCTGTGGTTGGCGGCCCCGTCGTTGCTGCTGGCTGGCTATAGCCTGGGCCTGCCGCGCACCGTATCCCGGACCATGGCGATCAGCTCGGCCGGCACCTGGGCCTCGGTCGCGCCCACCATGTGCGAACTGCGCATCGCGCCGGCGCGACTGCGGGCCGACCTACCGCGCTGGGGTGGGCCATGGCTGCCGCCGACCCTGCTGCGTTCGGGCCAGTACCTGGCCGGCAGTTTACGCTTGGAGCCGCAGCACAGCGCGTCGGTAGCTTGGCGGGCCGTGCTGGCCGATGAACCGGCCCCGCGGGCGGTGATCCGCTGCAACGCAGCCACTCTCAACACCGTGCTGGCGCCCTACGCCGACGTACCGGTCGAAGACAACGAGGGCTGGCAGTTTCGCTGGCAGGTGGCCGAGGCGACGGTGCACGATGCGGGCTTGGCGCCGGATGGCGCCCGTCGTTTGGCGGTGGTCGCCCGGGGCGTGGTGAGTCTGGCCGCAGGCAACTTGCACCTGACCCTTCCAGTGCGCCGGCTGGAAGGCGTGGTCTTGGTCGATTTCACCAAGAACTCCACTGTTCTGCGACAATTGCGCATCCGCATCGACCACGTCGACCTAGCCATCGACCCGGTGACGCGGGTCCTGCTCAGCCATCTCGATGTCCTTGAACGCATCGAGAAGGCCGCGAACAAGAGTCTGGCCCGCAGTCTGGACGGCACGGCCCTGCCCCCGGCCTTCCCGGTGGACCTGCAGGTCGATGCGGTGATCAGCGATGACGGCAGCGTTGAGGGTGCGCCATCGGTGGTGGGACGTGGGGTGGAGTTGTAAGACAGCCGTCGCGGGGTCGCGGGGTCGGATATCTACGTCACCATGCGTGCACCCAAGGCAACGGTAGTCCGGCTGCAGTCCTACAACAAACCAGCCCCGTGGCGTTCGCCACGGGGCTGGTTGTTGGCCGCAGACGACATCGCTTAGGGCGTCGCCACCTTGACCAGTTCCACTTGGAAGATGAGGATCTGGGAGGGACCGATCTTCGGCGGGCTGCCGGTCTCGGCATAGCCCAGAGCGGGCGGGACGTACAGCTTCCACTGGTCGCCTGGCTTCATGAGCTGCAAGGCTTCGCCCCAGCCCTTGATCACGCCGCCGACGGTGAAGCTGGTGGTGGCG
>JBBQTJ010000473.1:0-1789 GCA_038213315.1 Planctomycetota bacterium | reverse complement strand
GAATCCGACGACGGCTCGCAACTGGTGGTGGGGACTGCGCGGGTCGACAATGGCGGCAACCATGCCATGGAGCGCCGTGGCATGGTGGTGAATGGCCCGGCCAAAGACCTACCGCTGCGCGTCGAGTTCTATAATCGCGGTGGCGGACTGGGCTGCCGCTTGTGGTGGAAGGGGCCGGAGGATGCGGAGTTCGTCCTGGTGCCCGCCACCGCCCTGCGCTCTGGCGGGCAGCCGGGGCTGCATGCGGAGTTGTTCAATTTTGCCAGTGAAGGCGCGTTGGACGCGGCCCTGGCCACGCCGGTAGCCAATGACTTTTTGCAGGTCGCGCCGTGGAATGCCTGGGCGGCGGAAGCCGTGGCCGAGCGCCTGCGCAACACCGGGCAGTGGGCCGCCGCCGCTACCGCCTTTGCCCACGCGGCCGAGTTGAAGGAACCCGACGCCCCCAATGGTCATTTCACCGCCGAGCGCATCCAATGCCTGCTGCTGCAGGACCCGCCGGCCGGCGCCACCGCGGCGGCGCTGATCCGCGAACCGTCAGGCTGGTGGATGGGCGAACGATCGCTTGACCCCCTGCTGCACCGGGTGGTCGAGTATCCGGGTCTGGCCCAGCAGATGGCCCCGCTCCTGGCCGGCACGACGAAGGCCCGGTCCGATGGTCGTCACCTGCAGGCCGACGGCGAACTCATCCATTTGCAGGCCGCCATGACCATCGGAGACCTGCCGCAAGCTCTGCTGGCGGCCCACGCCGTGGCGAAGTATCGAGAAGGATCCAGTGCCCGCTGCGATTGGCCGAAGGAGGCGATCATCCTGGAGGTGCTGCTGGCCCGCCTGCTTGAGCCGGACTGGCGGCCCAGCAAGCCGCTCGCCGAGCAGGTGAAGTTCTGCTGTGACAAGCCGATGTTTTCCGCCCTGGCCGACTGGCTGTCCGGTGACAGCGAGTGGACCCAGGTGGTTGAGGCTACGCCCGAGAATATGCGTACTGGCGACCTGCCCTTCCTCCACGCCCTGTACCTGATCTCGACCGGGGCCCATCCTGCGGCCAAGGCCGAGCTGCAGACCTGCCTGCAGACCATGCCGACCAACAATACCTACCATCATTTCGCCAAGGCCATGTTGGCTTGGTACGACCAGCAGACGCCTGAAAGCTTGGCGGCGGTCACCCGCGCCAAGCCCCTGCGCATGGGCGCGGCAGTGCCGACGGGAGCGGGAGCGGGAGCGGGGGGTGCGAATGATTTCTGAGGACGGCTTGAATACCGACGCGTAGCGCAGGGATGACGTTGGATAAATTCGCGAAGATTACCGAGCTCAAGGCGCGGAAGGATGCAGGCGCCCTCGTCCATCGCATCCACTCGTCCCCCGATGCTCGTACCCGCACCATGACCCTTCGTCCCCTGCTCCTCGTTTTGTTCACCGTCGCCCTGGGGGCGATGGAGTTCTCCACCGCCGACGTCACCTACCAGGATGGCAACCTGGCCCTGACGGGCTTCCTGGCCACGCCGGCCACCGCGGCTGCCGCGCCGGGCGTGCTGGTGGTGCACGAATGGTGGGGCAACAACGACTACAGCCGGCGCCGCGCCAAAGAACTGGCCGAGGCCGGCTATGTGGCCTTTGCCCTCGACATGTACGGCACCGCACCGACCACCGACTTCGCCAAGGCCGCGGAGTTGAGCAAGCCCTTCTATGAGGATCGCGCCCTGATGCTGCGCCGCATCCGCCTGGGCCTGGATCAACTGCGCCAGGCCAAGGGCGTGGACCAGCAGCGGCTCGCCGCCATCGGCTTCTGCTTTGG
>JBBQTJ010000472.1:0-1798 GCA_038213315.1 Planctomycetota bacterium | reverse complement strand
CATGGCGGTACTGGCGCGACTGCGGCCCCGACGCACCGTGCTCACCCATGTCGGCCCAGAAGTGCGCTTCGCCGCCTGGGCTGACCGATTGTCCCCGACGCTTGAACTCGCTGTTGATGGCTGGCACGCCAGCTTGGAGCTGCCCGATGCGCGCTGATCTTATCCGTCCCCTAAGCGCTTTGCTGGTGATTGCCGTGCTGGCGATTGTCACCGTAGTGGGCTGCACGGCCTGCCAACAACGCCGTGCCACCGTCGATGAACCGGCCCCGCAGGCTTGGCCGGAGCCGACGACGCCTCAGACGACGGATCCGACCCCTGACCAACCGAGCGGGCCGCTGGTCACCACGGGTCCGAAAGGTCCGACGGGACCAATTCCAAAGGTTCTGCCCAGCCTCGATCACGAACCGGTGGTGAGCGTTTTTCTGAGGCGCGGTGCCCAGGTCGAGTTCACCCTATTGAGCAGTGCCGAGGTTGCCGGTGTGCGTATCCCCGCCGGCCCGGTGCATCTGACTGTCTCTGGCAGCAACCTGCTGGTGAATGGTCGGATCGTCGGTGCCACGGCACGGTTCAATACGACGGGGGCCCGGACCTTCCGCGCCACCTTGACGCCGCCGGACGGGGGCAAGGCGCAGACGCTTGAATTTTCCGGAACTCCGGTGGCCAATGTCGTCCGTGGTCAGGTGGAGCTGACGGAGGCGACCACCATGGAGGTCTACCTGGCGGGAGTGCTGCCCACCGAGATGTCACCAGGCTGGCCGGTGGCGGCCTTGGCGGCCCAGGCCATCGCCGCCCGCAGTTATGCCGCGAACAAGTGGATGTCGCGTTCGGACCGAACCTGGCAGCTGCACTGGCACTATACCGTGGACATGGCCTATGGCGGCGCCGGTGTGCGCACCAGCCCGGCGGTCCGACAGGCCTTGGAGCGCACGCGTGGGATGGTGTTGATCTATAACCGGCTGCCGGTGCCGGCGCTGTTTTCAGCGTGCAGCGGTGGCCGGTCGGAAGCGGCGATGGATGTTTGGCCGGGTCTGACCGGCGCAGATGGGCGTTGGCCGATGACGCCGATCATGCCGGTGGTCGAAGACCCGGCGGCCGAAGCCGGCTGCAAAGGCTTGGGCCTGATGGACAGCCATTGGCGTTGGAAACGCAGCATCCCCATGACTGTGATTTCGGCCAACTTGCAGGCGTGGAGCCAAGAGGATCGCGAGCATCGTCCCGTCTTCGGCATGGTGAAGGGGGTCGAGATTCGTAGCCGTTCGCCCGATTCAGGTCGCGTCGCCGATGTCGTGGTACGACACCAGCGCGGCAAGAAGTCCGAGGAAACGGTGATGTCCGGCCATAACTTCCGCATGGCGGTCGGCCCTATCCTGGTGCGCAGCACTTGGTGGGACCGCTGCGTGGTGGCCATCGGCGACCGCAAGACCGCCAAGGACGGCGGGATGCTGATCCTGGCCGGCCGCGGCTTCGGTCATGGCGTGGGCCTGTCCCAGGTCAGCGCCTGGGCCATGGCGAAGCAAGGTGAGGATGAGGCGGCGATCGTTGGTCGCTTTTATCCTGGAGCGAGTTTGCAGGACCGGTATTGAGAATTGAAATCGCTGACGGATTCACACGGAGGACCAGAGGAACCAGAGGTGGAACAACTTGGGGCAAGGAACGCGGGTCACCCTCCGGGTTAGTGCATCGCTCGGCGCAACGCTGCTCACCTCTGGGTCCTCTGATCCTATGTGTGGTTTGGACTGCGGCATCTAAGCTGAGAGCTAGTGGTCATCAGCCATCGCAGACATGCTAGCAGGTGGTC
>JBBQTJ010000471.1:0-1810 GCA_038213315.1 Planctomycetota bacterium | reverse complement strand
AAGGGCGACGCCGCGCCTACCAGCACGCCCAGATCCGCCTGAGCATAGCTGCACAGCCGCGGTGCGGTGTACCCGGCGGCCGTGGCGGCGGCGATGGCGGCGCGGCTGTAGGGCTGGTCCTCGTCCCGTTCGGGCGACAGGGCCCCCAGCATCGCCGCGTGGTTCTCGGGATAGACCGGCAGGACACCCAGTCCCAGCAACGCCTCGGCCGGGGCGAAAGCCGAACACCACGCCAGCGGGCGCCCATCGTCGGCCAAGCGCCGGTACCAGCCGCGCAGATCGAAGGTGGTGGCCAGGCGCATGGAGGTCAGATGCTCGCTGCGCATCGTCCACGGCAAGGGCTTGGAGGGCGCGCCCGGGCGCGCTACGGTTCTGCCCATGTACGCTCTGGTCACTGGCGCGAGCCGCGGCATCGGTGCCGCCATCGCCACCCGTCTCGCCGCCGATGGCCTGGACGTGGTGCTCAATTTCCGCAACCGTCTGGCCGAGGCCGAGGCCGTCGCCAAGCTGGTGCGGGCCGCCGGCCGCACCGCCACCCTGCTGCCCGCCGACGTCACCGACCGCGCCGGCATGGCTACCGCTCTGGCGGCGCTGCTGGAAACCCAGGGCGCTCCCCATGCCGTGATACTGAACGCCGGCATCACCCGGGACACGCTGCTGGGCATGATGGGCGAAGACGATTGGGACGCGGTGCTCGCCACCGGCCTGGGCGGTTTCTACAATGTCATGCGCCCGCTGATCACGCCGATGCTGCGCGCGCGGCGTGGCCGGGTAGTGACCATCGCCTCGGTCAGCGGCCAGGTCGGTCAGCCCGGCCAGGTGAATTATAGCGCCGCCAAGGGCGGCCTGATCGCCGCTACCAAGGCCCTGGCCCGCGAAGCGGCTAAGCGCGGCGTCACGGTGAACTGCGTGGCCCCGGGCCTGATCGCCACCGACATGACCAAGGACCTGCCGCTTGAACAGATGTTGGCCGCAGTGCCCATGGCCCGCATCGGCACGGTGGCCGAGGTCGCCCACGCGGTGTCATTTTTATGTTCCGACGGCGCCAGCTACATCACCGGACAGGTCTTAGGCGTGAATGGCGGGCTGGTGACGTGAACACCCCCGCCGCGTCCCTCACCAGCCACCAGGCGCCCGCCCTGCTGGTAGACGTGCTGCTGGTCACCACCGCTGACGGCGGCCGCACGCGCCTGCGCGCCCTGCCGATGGACGTGCTGCAATTGAGCGAAGCCTGCGCCCAGTCCGTCGCCGTGGTGATGGGCGCCACGCTGCGCGCGCAGAACGGTGGTTTGGCCAGCGGCATGGTCGTCGGCCTGAAGGATGCCGTGCTGCTGCGCCCGGCGGATCCCGCCACGCCGGCCGAGGTGGTGGTGGCCCGCCTCCTCGACCTGCCCCCCTTCAGCATCCACGCCGCCACCGCCCACGATGCCCAGGGCGTCTTCTTCAGCGCCGAAGTGAAGACGATGATGAGCCCGGCCAAAGCGCCGAATGCGGCGACGTCTGCCACCACCCCACCGCACTTTTCTCCATGAAACGCCTCACCACCCGCATCGATCCTGGCTGGGACCAGCTCACCGTGCAGATCCCGGTGCGCTTCAACGAGGTCGACTCCATGGAGGTGGTCTGGCACGGCCACTACGTCTCCTACTGCGAAACCGCCCGCGAGGCTTGGCTGGGCGCGCGCGGCCTGTCGTACCAGGACATGGATCGCCTGGGCTGCCCCGCGCCGGTGGCGCGCATCGCCCTGGAATACCGTGCGCCGACCCGGGCCGGTGAAATCCTAGCGGTGACCTGTGCGCAGATTCCCGGC
>JBBQTJ010000470.1:0-1819 GCA_038213315.1 Planctomycetota bacterium | reverse complement strand
CGGCCTACTTGCCAATGCAGAAGCGGCTGAAAATTGCCGCCAAGACCTCGTCCGAGGTGGTTGCCCCCAGCAAGTCGCCCAGCCGGGCAGCGGCTAGGCGCAGGTCCTCGGCCAGCAGTTCGTCTGCGGGCAACGCGGCGCTCAGGGCGCTCAGGCCAGCCGCCGCCGCTGCCACCAGCGGGCCCTGGCGATCACCCGGCGTGGCCACCTCGGCGAGGTGTGCCGCCACCTGGGCGCCCAACTGCTCCAGCCCGGTGCCGTCCTGCACGCTCACAGCCAATGCAGCCGCGACCGGCACGCCCAGGTCGGCTTTGGTCGCGACCTCAAGCACCACTGCCGTGGCTGGCAGGCGCTGCCGCCAATCGGCCGGCAAAGGGGCGTCGGGCGCGGTGCAGGCCAGCACCACGGTGGCCCCGGCCAGACGGCTCGCGCCCTGGGCCAAGGCCAAGGCGTCCGGACCAGCGGCCATGCTGAGCCAGCCGGCGGTATCCACCAAGGTGCAGGCTAGTCCACCAGGCCGCCAAGGCGCCTCTAAACAATCGCGGGTGGTGCCCGGCACCGTCGAGATCAGGGCCGGCTGCCCGGTGAGTCGAGCAAAAAGCGCCGACTTGCCCGCATTGGGCGCACCGCACAGGGCTACCACCGGCGCGCCACCACGGTCAGCCACCACCGCGCCCCAGCGGGACAAACGGCGGGCCAGGGCCGCACATTCTTCGCGCAGGGCGGCCTCGTCCCAGGGCCGCACGTCGGCTTCATCGCTGAAATCCAAACCGGCTTCCACCAGCGCGCGCAGATCAAGAAGGCGCGCGCGCACCTGCTGCACGTCCTCGCCCATCAAGCCGCGCAGGCGGGTCAGCGCCCGGGCCGCCGCGGGCGCGTCGTGGCTGTGCACCAGGGCCAGCAGGCCCTCGGCCTGATCTAGACGCAGCCGCCCGCGCGCCAGGGCCTGCCGGGTGAATCCGCCCGGCGGCGCCAGTACCGCGCCCGCCGCCTGCACTGTGTGCAAGGCCATAGCCACCAGGGCCGGCGCGCCGGGCAGAGTGATCTCGACCAGGTCATGCCCCGTGCTGCTGCGGCGCGCCGGTGCCATCACGACCCGGCAGGGACAAGGCCCGGCCGGGAAAGTCCAGTCCTGGGCCGCCACCGCATAGGCTTCCCCGCACCGCAATCCCGCCGCCGCCGCCACCGTCAAAGCGTCATCGCCGCTGAGCCGCAATAAAGCGGTGTGGGCAGGCAATGCAGTGGCACAGGCGGCGATGGTCGCGGGGTCGCGGGGTCGCGGCGTCGCGGGGTCGCGAGGTCGAACAGCTGACGACAAGTACTTCGCCATCGGCTGTCGCAGTCAGACCCCGCGAACCCGCGAACCCGCGAACCCGTGACCGGTCGTCACGCCATCCCCAACTTCTTCTTCACGTACTTCATTTCGATGGTCGACAGCACCGCATTGATGGTGAAGTACAGCACCAGACCACTGGGCATGTTGTAGAAGATCAGGCCGAACACGACCGGCAGCCAACGCATGGTCTTCATCATCTGCTCCTGCTGCGGATCCATGCCCGGCATGATCTTCTGGGACATGGACATCCACACCGTCGCCGCGATGTAGATGATCGGCAGCGGGTTGATGGTCGCGGGCCAGTTGATGAAAGGCAGGTGGAAGCCCAGGTACCATAGCTGGTCGGCGGTGGTCAGGTCGGGGATCCACAGGAACGGCGCACCGCGCATGTCGGCGCTGTGGCTGAAAGCCTGATACAGGGCCATGAAGATGGGGATCTGGATCAGCGCCGGCAAGCAGCCCGCGACCGGGTTGACCTGATGT
>JBBQTJ010000469.1:0-1841 GCA_038213315.1 Planctomycetota bacterium | reverse complement strand
GGTCCTGCCGGTGGCGAAACATCCCTATGGCAAGGACCTGCTGCCCTGGGAGCAGCGCTGGCAGCTGTGCCACGCGGCTTTCGCTGGCATCCCGGCGGTGCACCTGCGCGACGATGAGCGGCGCTCGACCGGTTACACCGTCGATCTGGTGGAGGGCCTGCGCGCCAGCCATCCGCAGTGGCGCTTCTCACTGATCGGCGGCACCGATACGGTAGCGGATCTGCCACGCTGGCATCGCGGTACGGATCTTGCAAAGCAGGTCGGCGTCATCGCCGTCCCCCGCCGCGGCTATGACGATCATCCTGCCGCCCTACCGGCGATCAGCAGCAGTCAGGTCCGCGAGCTGATCGCCGCGGGCGGTGATTGGCAGTCGCTGGTGCCCCGGCGCGTTGCCGCCGCGATTCGCGCCGGCGGCTGGTACGCCGAGGGCTGAACGGCCTCACGCGTTCAGGTCGGGTACTCTGGGCGCTTCTTGCCAGAGGCCCCAAGCCAGGCCATCATTGACGTCGAGGCCGATGGCCAGCTCGTGGCTGCCTGTGGTCAGGCGCAACGGGGATGCGCTGGGCGTAGACCAGGGCGGGGGCTCAAATCGGTATTGTTGCCAGAGTAAAATATGATATCGACAAGGGCCATCATTCCGCTCTTCGGCTGCGAGAAAACATGTAGCCACCTGAGCTGGCCACTCTGGCCGGCCTGACCAGATGCCCGACCTTCCCATCCATTCGAAAGCCAATCCATGCATTTTGCACGCCTCTCCACCCTATTGCTGGTCTGCTGCCTGGGCTTCACCACGGAGGAACCCACCGCGGATAATCAAGCTGTGGAAGGCGTTGCCGTCGAAGAAGTTGCCGAAGCGGATCTGGCAGCCGAGGCGCTTGCGTTGCGTATGCCCAAAGTCACGGCCAAAACAGGCACGGTGAAGGTGGGCCAGGACCTGGCGACCATCAACCTGCCGGCCGATACCATCTATCTGGAGCGCAGCGATGCGCGCACCATCGTCGAGCAGTTCTGGGGCAATCCCCCCGACAGCAACATCATCGGGCTGATCGCACCATCGGTTGAGGCTCTCGCCGACAGCGACAGCTGGGCCATCATCCTGTCCTATGACGCCAGCGATGGGCACGTGAAGGACGACGATGCCAAAGGCATCGACTATGCCGATCTGCTCACCCAGATGAAGGCAGGGACCAGCGCGGCGAACATCGAGCGAAAGAAAGAGGGCTATCCCACCGCCGAACTGCTGGGCTGGGCCGAACCGCCCCACTACGACAGCGCGGCCAAGAAGCTGTATTGGGCCAAGAGCCTGCGCTTTCAAGGCACGAGCCAACCGCAACTCAACTACTGCGTACGGGTGCTGACCCGTGCCGGCGTCCTGGAAATGAATGCCATCGCCGCCCAGGCCCAATTGGCCACCATTTCCGTGGTCGCCCGTGATGTGCTGGCCAAGACTGAATTGGACACCGGCAACCGCTATGAGGACTTCAGGCCCGGCGTCGACAAGGTCGCGGCCTATGGCATCGGCGGCCTGATCGCCGGCGGAATCCTGGCCAAGTCCGGGTTTTTCGCTGTCATCGGGAAATTCCTGCTGGTCATGCTCAAGCCGCTGATCTTCATCGTGGTGGCAGCGGCCATAGGCTTCGGAAAGTTCTTCGCCGGCAGGAAACAGGCGGGCCAGTCGCGCCAGGCCGGGTTGAGCAAAGGCGGTGTAGATCCGGGACAGCGCGGCTGAGTGCCGGCTCAGACCGCAAGGGCGGGGAAGCGGGTGCTGTTGGTCAGGCAGAGCACGATGCGGTCGGGGCTGACGTGCGGGATTGGCACGTGAACGTGGTCCATGACCGCCA
>JBBQTJ010000468.1:0-1842 GCA_038213315.1 Planctomycetota bacterium | reverse complement strand
CTCTACCTCGGCTTCCACGTCGCCGGCTGCCAGGCCATGGCCTACAAAGCCCGCTTCGTCCCCCACGATCTGCTGGTGGACGGCTACTGGCAACGCCGCGCCCAACCCCCGGGTTGCGACGACGGCTCAGCGACCTAGCGTGCCGCCTCCGTCCTTGACGGGCCTATAGCTCAACGGTTAGAGCAGGTGACTCATAATCACTTGGTTGCAGGTTCGAATCCTGCTGGGCCCATGTTTTTCGTGTTGTACATTAGCTTTAGTAACGAGTCTCGATACTAACGATTTACGTAGCGAGTTCCTAGTAGGACGCGCACAAGCCCATCCGGTCCTTTGCCTGCTCGGATACCGCAGCGCTCTGGTCCACAGGATCACACCGGTCTTTCCCTCGCGAACTGCACGCTGTTATGCTGCGCAAGTTGCTTTTGCTGGACGCCGCAACCGAGATCCGGGACCTGACCAGACCGCCGGGAAATCGCTTAAAAAAAACTGGCCGGTCGGCGGTCAGAGGACTGGTCACTGCACGTGAATGACCCGTGGCGGATCACCTTCCGCTGGTCCGCTGGCCAGGCAGAGCGGGTCCGCGCCGAAGACTGCCACTGAACTCCGGCACCGGGCACCACCCTAAGGAATCTCTATGACCAAACCCTTTCCTGCCGGCCGCTACGGTGGCCCACCAGTCCATCCCGGCACCATCCTGCGGGAAGAAGTCCTGGTCGTACTGGACCTGTCGGCCTACGCCCTGGCGAAGGCTCTACACGTCCCGCAGACCCGCCTAAGTGAAATCCTGGCGGGACGCCGCTCCATTACCGCCGACACTGCCCTGCGCCTAGCACGGTATTTCGGCACCACCCCGGAATTTTGGCTGCATTTCCAATCCATCCACGACCTACGGGTGGCCGAGCTTGCCCACGGCCAGGACATCGCTGCCGAGGTTGAGGTGCGCGACCTGGTGCCCGCCAACTGATTTTTCACCGATAGAATCACTGGTAGCGTGGCTGGTCGCTCGATTGGCCCCGTTGGCGTGCGTTACGCTGCCGCCCAGTTTTCGAGCCGCAGACCTGCCACCCGCGCGAAGGCGCCATCGTTGGTCACCAGGATGAGCCCGGCCGCCAGCGCGTGCGCGGCGATGAGGCTGTCAAGGTCGCCCATGGCGAGCCCGGCCTGCTGCAGGGTGGCGCGTAGGCGACCGCCAATGGCAGTGACCTCGATGGGCAGGGGCACCGTGGGGATCTCACGCAGCAGGACATCGATGGCGGCATCGTATCTGGCCGCCTTGGGATGCAGGTCGGCCCCGTGCCGAAGCTCCATGGCGGTGATGACGCTCACCGCCACCCGCTCAGGGCCCAGCGCCCGGAGCCGATCCATCACCACCGGCGGCCGGGCCCGCATCAGGGAACTGATGATGTTGGTGTCGAGCAGATGCGTGATCATGGGAACTATGGAAACAACGGCGCGCGCTGCTGCGGTACCTGCGGTGGACGCTCATGATCCGGCAGTGAGCCGATCGCAGACTAGAAGGCGGCCGAGAAGTCTTGGACCGGCGCCGGCTCAAAGATGAGCCGGTCACCGTCGCGTCGGACGACGAGGTCATGCCCATGCTGCGGATACGCCAAGCCTTTTGGCAACCGGATGGCCTGGCTGTTCCCGCTGGTAAAGATCCGCGCATGGATGGTGGTCATCGGGGCTCCGCCAGTCGGTGGGTGGACACGCTGCGGTATGTATATTGCACACTAATACATTTCGCGAGCGGCGGTGCTGCTGAGAATCTACGCGCCCAAGATAGGGAACCATTCGGTAGGCAGCCAGGTGTCCCGATCCGCCATGGCGACAGACGGCTGTCAC
>JBBQTJ010000467.1:0-1843 GCA_038213315.1 Planctomycetota bacterium | reverse complement strand
TGGGACTGGGATGCGGTGACCAACACGGTGTTCTTCAGCGATGCCTGGAAGCGGACCATAGGCTATGCCCCGCACGAGATCGGCACCACCTTGGCCGAGTGGGACGAGCGCATCCACCCCGAGGACCGTGAACGCACCTGGGCCGAACTGCGCCGCCACCTGGCCGGCGAAACCGAAGTCTACTCGTCCGAGCATCGCCTGCGCTGCCGCGATGGCTCGTGGAAGTGGATTTTGGACCGGGGCCGGGTGCTGCTGCGCGATGCTGCGGGTAAGCCGCTGCGCGCCCTGGGCACCCATACCGATCTGACCGCGCGGCTCGCGGCCGAGCAGGTCCTGCGCAATGCCCGCGACGCGGCCGAAGCCGGCGCCCGGGCCAAGGCCGACTTCCTGGCCACCATGAGCCACGAGATCCGTACGCCGCTCAATGGTGTCATCGGCATGCTTGAGCTGCTGCTGGCCACCGACCTCAGCGCCGAGCAACGCGACTACGGACTTGAAGCGCGCACTTCCGGCCGGGCCCTGCTGAGCCTGCTGGGCGACATCCTCGATTTCTCGAAACTCGACGCTGGACGGATCGCCCTGGAAGGCGTGCCCTGCCAGGTGCAGGCTATCGCCGACGAGGCCCTGACGATGGTGGCCGAACAGGCCACGACGCGCGGCCTAGAGCTGTTCCTGACGGTGGCGCCCGAGCTGCCACCCTGGTTGCTGACCGATCCTGGCCGGCTACGGCAGATCGTGCTGAATCTTGTGGGAAATGCGGCAAAATTCACGTCCCATGGCGAGATCGAGGTCCGCCTCGGCGGCCACGCCGTGGGCGATCGTTGGCAGCTGGAGTTAACCGTCCGCGACACCGGCCTCGGCATGGATGCCGCCGCCGTGGCCCAGCTGTTCACCCCCTTCACCCAGGCCGATGCCAGCACCACCCGCCGCTTTGGCGGCACCGGACTGGGCCTGGCGATCAGTCGACGCCTGGCGCGGATGATGGGCGGGGACCTGACCGTGGGCAGTACCTCGCCCGCCGGGACCTCCTTCATCCTGTGCCTGGACCTGCCGACGGCCCCGCCACCGGCTGAGGCCCGCCTCCACCGTCTGCCGCCGGGCACCCGCATCCTGGTGGTCGATCCCCATGCCGGCACCGGGACCGCCGCAGTGGCCCTGCTGCGTCAGTGCGGCGCCGCGGCCGAACTGTGCGCCGATGCCGCCAGCGCCGCGGCCCGGCTGACGGAGGGCGGCTGGCAGGCCACCCTCGCGGCGGGCAACCTGGGTTTGGCCACGCTGGGATTACTGAAAGGCGCCGGCCGGCCGCCGCTGGTGCTGGCGGCAACCAGGGCTCAGCGCGCCCTGGTCCCTGACGGCTTTGCCGCGGCGCTGGTGGTACGTCCGTTGAGCCGGTCGCCGCTGCTCGCGGCCCTGGCCGGACTGCGCGGTGACCCGACCGGGATGATCGTAAGCAAGGCGCCGATCCTGCCGGACCTGCAGCTGCGCGTGCTGCTGGCCGAGGACAACCTGGTCAACCAGATGGTCGCCAGCGGCCTGCTGCGCAAGTTAGGCTGCACGGTCACCGCGGTTGGCGACGGCGACTTGGCGGTGGTTGCCGCCCAGGCCGGTGGTTTCGACCTGGTGCTGATGGATTGCCAGATGCCCGGCCTGGATGGCTATGACGCCACCCGCGCCTTGCGCGCCCACGAGGCCGCCCAGGCCCTGCCGCGCGTGCCGGTGATCGCCCTGACCGCCAATGCCCTGGATGGTGATCGCCAACGCTGCCTGGCCGCCGGCATGGATGATTACCTGTCCAAGCCCATCGATCCCGACGTGCTCATCGCCTGCCTGAGGCGCTGGGCGA
>JBBQTJ010000466.1:0-1882 GCA_038213315.1 Planctomycetota bacterium | reverse complement strand
CGGGATGCCAACAAATGGTCGCCGCCGGCCGAGCCGGCCTCAGGCGAGCCCGCAGCGGTGTCCACCACCGCCACTGCCGAGGACGGCTTGGTGCTGTTCGCCCCGGTGGCCAGCGGTCCCCTGGCCAAGGCCTATGCCGATGCGCGCCTGGACTTCGCCTATGAACTGTCCAACCGCGTCGACCTGCTCGCCAAGAGCGATGTCGACGGCAAGGTCGGCGAGCATCTGCCCGACTCCGACAGCGACGAGTGGACCAAGGGCCCGGTGGGCGCGACCCGCGGCGCCCGCTTGGTGGTTTTGACCCGCATCTTGTCGATCACCACGGACGACGGCGTCGTCAGCCCCGAGGGCCGCGTGAGCCGGGTCACCGCGACGGTGGACCTGCGCGCCCTGGATGCCAAGGGCATGCAGGTCTTCGCCAAGAAGGCGGTCAGCAGCACCCCGACCACCAGCAGCAGCGCCAAGATGATGGGCGACGCCCATAAGCCCGAGTCCCAGGCCGCTTGGCAGGCCTGCTCCACTGCCGTTGGCGCCCTGATCAGCTTCATCGACCAGCGCAACGACAACGTGGTGGCCAGCAGTGCCCCGACGGAAGCCGGTGGCTTGGTGCTGGTGCAGGTGGATTCCGAACCCGCCCGGGCCGATGTGATCATCGACGGCGTCTTCAAGGGCACCACGCCCATGCAGCTGACCCTGCCAGCACGCAACACGGCGGTGCGCATCGAGCGCCAAGGCTATCAGGCGTGGGAGCGCACCCTGGTCCCCACCGTCGGCATGCGCATCCAGCCGGCCCTGGTCGGTCTGCCGCCCGGCAGCGTGGCTGTGCCGACGTCGGCGGCGCCCGCTCCGGCGTTGGAGTCGACCACCGGCGTGGCTCCTGCGGTGCAGGCCACACCGGCCACCAACGAGGACGCCTTGCTGAACCCGCCGACCCCAGCGGCGCTGGAAGTCCCGCCCACGGCCAAGCCCTAAGCGCTGCCACCATGCGTCTCGCCGTCGTTTGCTATCCGACTTTCGGTGGCAGCGGCGTGGTCGCCACTGAGCTGGCCATGCACCTCGCGGACCGCGGCCACCAGGTCCACGTGATCAGCTATGACCAGCCGGTGCGCCTGGACACCCTCCGGCCGAACCTGTGGTTCCACTCGGTGGACATCGGCACCTACCCGTTGTTCCGCCATCCGCCTTATACCCTCAACCTCAGCAACAAGCTGATCGAGGTGGTGGAGGAGCACGGGGTGGAACTGATCCACAGCCACTACGCCATCCCCCACGCCGTGTCCGCCTGGCAGGCCCGCGAAGTGCTGCGCAGCTCCAATCGGGGCTCCGCCGCCTGCCCGCGCGGCGTCAAGCTGGCCTGCACCCTGCACGGCACCGACATCACCCTGGTCGGACGCGAGCGCGGCTTTTACGAGCTGACCCGCTTCGCCATCCAGCGGCAGGACCTGCTCACCGCCCCCAGCGCCTGGCTGGCCACCGAGACCGACAAGCATTTCGGCACTGCGCCGGGCACTGTGCTGGCCATTCCCAACTTCGTCGAGCTGGAGCGCTTTCGCCCCGATCCGGCCGCGCCCGCCCGCGCCCTGCTGGCGCCCCAGGGCCAAGCGGTGTTGACTCACGTCTCGAATTTCCGTCCGGTCAAGCGCGTCGAAGAGGTGGTCAGTGCCTTCGCGGTGGTGCGCCGGCGCATGCCCGCGGTGCTGGTCCTGGTGGGCGACGGGCCCGAGCTGCCCAAGGCGGAGCAGATGGCCCGCGAGCTGGGCGTGCGCGACGACGTACGCGTCCTGGGCAACCAGCCGCCTGAACCGATCCTGCAGGCCAGCGACCTCTTTCTGCTACCCAGTGTCGCGGAAAGTTTCGGTCTGGCCGCGTTGGAAGCGATGGC
>JBBQTJ010000465.1:0-1883 GCA_038213315.1 Planctomycetota bacterium | reverse complement strand
CTGGCGCTGACCACCACCTGACCCAGGGCCGAACTCGCGACGGCATACTCCAGCACGGGCTGCAGGCAGCGCTCCAACTGCTCAACCTCAAGATCGATGACGAGGTCGCCCTGGACCCGGATGGCCGGCAGCCCGAGTTGCTCCACCACGTGGGCCACGGCCGCTGCCAAGGCTCCTGGTGGCAGGTGCGGTGGTGAGACCACCAGCTGGTCCGGCACCCTCAGGCACGCTACCGCTTGGCGCAGCATGGCACCCAGATCAGCGCTGGCCTGCTGGATCGCCATCAAATGCCGTGCGTCCACCGTCACCATCCCCGTGCCCAGCCCCTGGGCCGCCAGCCCGGCATAGCTTGAGATCATGCGCGTCGCTTGTACCGCGTCGTGTGACAGCAGCGCGGCCAGCCCGGCCCGTTCGCCCCGCAGGTACGTTTGGCGTCGCGCCGCCGCCAGGACAATCGGATCATTCGGGGTAGGATCTGGTTGTACCAGCCACAGCATGTCCTGCAGTTGTCCGTCCGCGGCATAACGGCCGTGCGCGGTCACCGTGCACCAGCGTCGCACGCCATGCAACGGACCGAAGCGGCGTCGCCACTCGGCGGTCGCGCAGCGTCCGGCGTGCAGCGGACTGAGGGCTTCGCGCTCGGCATCGCAATCATCTGGCGCGGTGACCTCTGCGCAGGTCAGGCCCTGCAAGGTGGCCAGATCCTCGCCCGTCAGCACGGTCATCCGGGTATTGGCCCAGCGGATGCAATGCCCGGCGGTGATGATGGCCACGCCCATCGGCAGGCACGCCAGGGCGAAGCTCAGCTCGGTGCTCCCGGGGTCCGAGAGACCAGGCGACTGATGATCCATCGGATCCCTTACAGTAGTATAATGATCTTTGCTTAGTACGCGCATGCATTCACCCGGTGTTGATGGTTTCATCGCCCACGTTCAGCCTCGACCGCCGTCACTCAGGCGCACCGCGATCTGGTGCACCAGCCCATCGTCCTGCAACGGCACCAGACCATCGGCGAGCAGTACGCCATCCTGGGTCACCTCGCGCAGCGTGCCCGCGCCGGTCACCACGATGACGTAGGTGGTCGCGTAGTGACGATAGGTCACCTCATACGACGACCAGTCCGGATGCGGCTGCGGCGTGAAGCGCAACTGCATGCCGATCCGCTCCACGCCGAGCAGGCTTTCCAGGCCAAGCCGATAGTACCACCCCGCCGCGCCAGTGTACCAGGTCCAACCGCCACGCCCGGCCATGGGCGCGACGCCATAGACGTCGGCCGCCAGCACATACGGCTCGACCCGGTAGCGGGCCATGCCGGCGGCGCTGTCGCTATGATGCACGGGATTGAGCAGGTCAAAAACCTGCCACGCCTGGGCGCCATCGCCCAGGGCGGCGTAGGCCATCGCCGTCCACACTGCCGCATGGGTATACTGTCCGCCGTTTTCGCGCACCCCGGGCGGATAGCCTTTGATGTAGCCTGGTTCCAGATCTGACTGGTCGAAGGGCGGGGTGAACAGGGCCACCACCCGGTTGGCCGGCCGGATCAGACGCTGGGCCACCTGCGCCATAGCGATGCGGCAACGGTCGCGATCGCCAGCCCCGCTGAGCACCGCCCAGCTCTGCGGCAGCGCGTCGATGCTGCATTCCGGATTCACGCGCGAGCCCAGGGGCCGGCCATCGTCGAACCAGGCACGCAGGTACCAGTCGCCGTCCCAGGCCTGGGTTTCCAGGGCTTTTCGCAGAGCTCGCAGGGAATTCTCGCACAGCCCCACGGTGGGTTGATCCGCCCGCATCTGCGCCAAGGGCAGGAAGCGGCGCAGCACGTCGTAGAAGAAGAAGCCCAGCCAAACGCTTTCACCAGTGCCACCGTGGCCGACCAGGTTCAT
>JBBQTJ010000464.1:0-1893 GCA_038213315.1 Planctomycetota bacterium | reverse complement strand
CACCGGCTGGACCTTCCCCAGTGTGGCAGCGGCCCTGCGGCGACAGGACCCGGGCCTCCCTGAGTTCGTGCGCGGCCTGCACGCCGTGATGATCCGTTTGGCGGCGTCGGCCGCGACCTGCATGATCGTCCTGGCCCCGCTTGTGGTGCCCATGCTGCTGGGTGAGCAATGGCGCCAAGCCACCACTTTGACCGTCCCCATCGCCCTGGGCATGGCCCTGGGCGCCTGGATCGCGCTGCTAGTGTCTTTGTTGAAGGCCAGCGGACATACCGCTGCGATCACCGGCGCCACGGGCATCCAAGCCGCAGTGTTTCTTGGGGTGACCCTGCTGGTGACGCCGAGCTACGGCCTGGCTGGACTGGCATGGTCTGGGACGCTCGGCCTGCTTACGGCATCATTTTTTCTGGCCAGCGCTTGCTCGCGTGCAGGTTTGCCGAAGCTCTGTCGAATGAACGATGCTGGTTGGGCAATCTCTTGTGTGTCGCTGGCGATCACCGCCCCAGCCTGGCCAGTGATCCTCGCGCCAAGTGCGCTGCTCCTGGCGCTGATCAGCGCGATCCTGGCAGTGAAGCAGTTGCGCGTGCGCATTTAGCATGCGCATCCTTCATCTTGTGTGGCGCGGTCGTTTTTCTGGTGCCGAAATGTTGGTCCGCGACCTGGCTTTGCACCACCGCCGACAGGGACACGAGATCGCCATCGCTGGCCTTGGGCCCTCCGAACCCAGCTTTGCCAGCGAGATCGAGGCGCTCAGTCGCGCCGGCGTGCCCTGGTACGCACCCCTTCAGCCGCGTGCGCGGCCGGGCCGCCTCCTCGACCTGCGCCGCACGGTGCGGACCGTCGCGCCGGACATCATCTTTGCCCACGCCATCATCCCGGCGTTCTATGCCCGAGTCTTTGCCTGGCGCCTGCCGTGCCCGGTGGTGTCGGTGCTGCATGACCTGAAAGACTACGCCAGCATGGGTGCGTGGAGTGAACGGCTTATCAAGCATCGCGCGGCAGCGATCGTGGCAGTGAACCCGGCTTCGCTGGACGACTACCGCCGGCGCATCGGCACCCATGCCTGCATGCGCCACATCCGCAATGGCGTCGACCTGGCCCGCTACCGCGGCTGGCAGGCGGACCGTGCGGCGGTGCGCAGCCGCCTGGGCTTGGCGGATGGTGAACGCGTCCTGCTGCAGATCGGCCGCGTCAGCCGGGTCAAGCAGCAGCATCTCACACTTGCTGCCCTGGCCCGCCTGAAAGCCGCCGGACGACCGGTAACCGCGCTGCTGGTCGGCCCGTCCGAGGACCCCGGCTACGCCAAAGAGCTGGAGGCGGACATCGGTCGGCACGGGCTTGCCGCTGACGTCCGTCTGCTGGGCGGGCGGGACGATGTCCCCGGGCTGATGCACGCTGCCGATGCCATGGCCATGCCTTCCGCATACGAGTCCCAGGGCCTGGCCCTGATCGAAGGCCTGGTTGCCGGCCTGCCAGTAGTGGCCACCAACCTGCCGGTCTTCGCCAAGTTCGCTACCCTGCCGGGAGTCACGCTGGTGGATCCGGAGGACTCCGACCGTTATGCGGCGGCCCTGGATCGGGCCCTGGACGTTCCGCGCCACGAGCACGACTTGGCCGAATGGGACCTGGCCGCGACCGCTGACAACTACTTGGCTCTGGCCACCGATCTGGTTGCCGCGCATCGCCACTGAACCTGCCTCGTCGCGATGCGTTGGTCTGGTCAGAGGGCCCAACCATGCACGACCACGATCCCGTCGACGGCAAACTCGATCTCGTTCCAATGATCGATTGCGTCATGCTGATCCTGCTGTTTTTCATCCTCACCAGTACCTTCCTGCCGGATGAGCGCGCCATGGATGCGCTGCTGCCCACGACCAATGGGTCAGCCCCAAAACC
>JBBQTJ010000463.1:0-1909 GCA_038213315.1 Planctomycetota bacterium | reverse complement strand
GGCGGCGGCGACCGCAGCGGGATGGCGGTCCCAGGCCAAGGCCATCGCCTCGCAGTAGCCGGGGAAGGTCCAGGTCCAGGCGGTGCCGTTGTGATAGGCCGGCTTGCGGCGGCTGTCCTCGTCGCCGGCGTAATGGCCCTGGTAGGGGAGATTCGGAGGGATCAGGGGTGCGCCAGCCGGGCTCAGAATAAACAAGGGAAGAACGACCGGTACTGGGGCCAGACTGCGCAAGGCGCCGGGCACCACCAGCAATCGCGTCGCCGCGCCGACCTGGGCGCGGGCGCGCTCGCCCGTGATGACGCCCAGTGCGATCGGCAGCAGCGCATTGGACCGTAGCGCATCGTCCACTTGCGCTTGGTCGGGACTCTGGCCGGGGCTGGCGCGCAGATTGTCGGCGAACCAACCTTGTTCGGGCAGCCAGTAGCGATCAAAGCTGTGGTGCACCCGGTCGGCCAGGGCGGACCAGGACTCGCCAAGGTCAGGGACCTTGAGCGCCGCCAACTGACGGAGCAGGCGATACCACAGGGCTTGGATCTCGATCGGATAGCCTTCGCGGGGCGTGCCGGCCGGAAAGTTGGTATCCATCCAGGTGAAGTGCGGGGGACTGAACACCAGCGCGCTGCCCGCATCGACGCGGATGCCATTGGGCGTGCCGCGCAGATAGCCGACGGCGATATTCGACAGGATCTGCCGCAAGGGTCGGCCGGCGCAGTCGTGGTCATAGACCTGCAGCCCTGAGATGGCCGCCAGCTCTTCGACCACTACGCCGAACCACAACGGGGCATCGCTGGTATCGCGGTTCACCGCATGATCGCCGTTGAGCAGATTGGGCAGGGTGCCGTGCTCTTCGAAGCGCGCGAAGGTAGCGACGATGTCCAAAACCTCGTCCGCGAAACCCGCCGCCAGCAGGCCCCGGCAGGCGATGAAGGTATCGCGGCCCCAATCCAGGAACCACGGATAGCCGGCGATCACCGTGCGACCAGCGCCGCGCCGGACCACGAAGGCCTGCAGGGCCTCGGCCAATTGTCGGCCGAAGGCGTCATCTGCATGCAAATCGGCGCGCTTCACCGCGCTGGACCGTTGCCGCCGACGGGCGCCTTCGAAACCGGTCACCTCTTTGGTGGAGGGCTCGTCCGCGTCGGCGCACAGCACCAGGTGGGCGGGCTTGCCCGGCGACAAGGGCAGTTCGAACCAGCCAGGGCTGTAGGCATCGCCACGGTCGCGCATCCCGCGGGTGGCCTCCACCGGGTGGGGGATGTCGCGGCAGGCTTCGCCCTCGCCATGCCAAGCGCCGCGGTCGACCCAGGCGCGCAGAGTGCGAGCGGGAGCCGGGCAGAATGTGAAACCGGTGCGTCCTTCCAGCGGCTGGCAGGCGCCGGCGAACCACTGTTCGGCCTCGGCGGTCAGCACGGTCTCGCTGTGAAAGGAGCGGTCCTCAAGATCGAGGCGCACGATTACGCGCACCTCCCGCTCGGGTGGCAGGTCCCGGCCCCGGGGGGTGCGGCCTTCCTGGCGCTCAAGGCGCAGCACCACCGTATTGCGGCCTTCCAGCAGATCGACGGTCAAGGTGATCGGCACGGTGCGACCATCACCGGCCGGGGCCAGGAAGGTCCAGCGTCCCGGCGGGCCAGCTTCAACCTGATGCACCGTGACGCCATCAAGCGCGGTGATGAAGCCGTCGGCATTGGCCCACAGGCGTAGCCGCTTCACCAGGACCTGGCGGTCCGACGGGGCATCGGCATGCACATTGGCGGCCAGGACGGCATCGTATTTGCTGGTGATGCGGAAGGGGTCGACCCCGATCCGGCCCATCCCGCCACGGCCGTTGGTGAGCAGCACCAGGCTGTCGGGGGCCGGCGCCTCCAGCACCGGGACGGTAGGCAGTTGGCGCACCACGCCATCGGCCTGA
>JBBQTJ010000462.1:0-1926 GCA_038213315.1 Planctomycetota bacterium | reverse complement strand
ACCAGATGGTCACGCCCAGGCTGTAGATATCGGCGGCGGGGGTCACGTCCCGGGCGCTGCGGATCTGCTCGGGCGACATGAAGGCCGGCGAGCCCATCGGCACCCCGGCCATGGTCAGGGCCTGGGCCGGATCGCCATCGGACGAAATTTTCTTGGCCAATCCCAAGTCGCTGAGTTTGGCCGTGCCATTGTCGTGAATAAGGATGTTGGCCGGCTTGATGTCGCGGTGGACCACCCCACGACGATGGGCGTTTTCTAGCGCCTTGGCAATCTGCAGCATCCACCCGGCGGCCTCCTGCCAGGGCAAGCGGCCACGCTCACGAATGACCTCGGCCAGGGTGCAGCCGGGCACGTACTCCATCACCAGATAGTTGACGCCGCGTTCCTGCCCACAGTCGTACACCTCGACGACATTGGGATGATGGATCTCGGCCGCCAGCTTGGCCTCGCGCCCGAAGCGCAGGACGGTGTCGGGGTTCTCGGCCGATTTCGGATGCAGCAGCTTCACCGCCACCCGCCGGCCCAGGGCGCGCTGCTCAGCCTCATAGACCCGACCCAGCCCGCCCGCGCCAATCCGCCGCAGCAGCAGGCAGCCGGCGATGGTGCGCCCGATCAGCAAATCCGCCGGATCCGACGGCGGGGGCACCGGCACCTGCCGCGCACAGTACCCGCATTCGACCCGCTGCCCCACCAGGGACAACCGAGCCGGGAATTCATGCCCGCAGCCCGGGCAAGTGACGAGGACGACAGTAGGAGCGGCGGCCATGCGGCTGCAGACTATGGTGCAGATGGGCACGGGAGAAGCAGCGATGATGGCAACACCATGAACTCTTGCCGACGGCGGCCGGGTGAGGCGAGTTCGTCTATCGTCACTTGGGAGAGGCGATTTCCAGCTCGCCTCTCTCGGCGACGGATGCCGTGTGGGCACGGGCATCGTCACGACAATGCCGCATGCCACTGCGCCATTGGCGCATGACCTCACTTCACCGTCAGCACACCGATGATGCTCGCGATCAACGCCATCAATTCCAAAAGCAGAACGCCATTCGCGATGAGTAGGGTGGCGAGGATGCGGCCATTGGGCTTTGCCGAGCGCAGCAGCCACACATAGCCAATGACCACGGCGTTTACGGCCAGGCAGATCAGCACTATGCCGTCCAGGTCGCCGCTATGACGTCGCCAGGCTGAGGTCGTGGAGATATATACGAAGCCGAGGATCGACACGAACATGGCCGCACCAGCCAGCCACGTCACTTGCCATACCAGCCGGCGAACCGCGGGGCCAAGCTCGGATGTGCGTGGCCTTGGTTCGATGGCGCGGGGTGGGCTGTAAGGGTTGGTGGACATGGTGGGTGAGCGATGGGGACGACGCACTTGGCGTGCTGAAGATCGCCTCTCCCAGGCCTAAGCGAGCTAGATCTCGCCTCTCTTGGCGTCGCGGCCTACCCGATCACCCGGCCGGGCATGACGGCGAGGTCGTGGCAGTCCCAGCCGAAGCCGTCGCTTTTGAGCAGGTGGAGGTGGCCGTGGTGGCCGAGATAGATGAAGCCGGGGAGCTCGCCACCCAGGGCGGGCCAGGGGTCGCCGGCGGCGGGGGGGCCATCGAGGCGCAGGTGGTGCCAGTTGCGGTCGCGACTGCGCAGCAGATGGATGGCGCCGTCGTGGCCGCGATAGGCGACCAGGGCGATATCGTCGTGCATGCCGCCCGCGAGGGTTCCGGCGGCGGCGGGCTGGCCCAGTAGCAGCGGGCGGTGTTGCCAGGGCGCGGTGCCATTGAAGGTCAGTTCGTGGATGCCGCCGGCTACGTCCCGGTACAGGACCCATTCATTGCCGCCCCGGGCGAAACCCATCGGCGCGTCGGCGGCCGGCGGTGCGCCCGCCTGGCTGGTCAGGCAGGTGCGGTGCCAGACGCCTTTGAGCCGGAAG
>JBBQTJ010000461.1:0-1940 GCA_038213315.1 Planctomycetota bacterium | reverse complement strand
GTCGCTGGCCCGGGATACGCCCACACTGCTGGCAACCTTCAATACATCCTCGGTGGTCTTGTTGATGCGCACGAAGAAGGCGACTTTGATATCGGCGCGGATGTTGTCGGCGCAGATCAGGCCGTTCAGGCCCTGGCGGTCAACCTCGATGCTTTTCACCGAGATGTCCATGAATTCGGCGCGATAGACGATCGGAATGACGATGCCGCCCGAGAAGCTGACCTTCGTCCCCCATGGCGTGTTGATGATCAATGCCTGGCCCTGTTCCACCGTGCGGTAGAGCCGGCTGATCATCACGACGACGAAGAGGGTGACGAGTACTGCGACTGCGCCGATGGCGACAGGCGTAAGAAGGAAGTCCATGGCGTGTTCTCCATGCCGGGGGCCGATCCGGCGAGGCGAACCCTATGCCGGACCGGGTGGCGTTTCCAGAGAAACCGGCCGCCGGGCAGCTTCCGGTTTTCCCAGGCTTACGGGTATGCTGGACGAGGGCGATGGCAGCGTGCCCGCACCCTCGCCCAAGGTCGCCGGATCAAGATGCGCATAGGCGACCAGCACGTAAACGTCCCGATCGTCATCGAAGCTGGCCACCGTGGCGCGTTGATCCCGGGTTAGCACCGCGCCGTGGGCAACCACGTTCAGCACCATCTCGTCCGCATCATCCGTGACCGCAGTCCCGAAGCGCTCATCCGCCGTCGCCGAGGTCACCCGCACGATGCGCCCGATCAGCGAAGCGCCGCCGTGCTGCGTGCGCATCACCAGGAGCCGTCCCAGGGGGCGCACGGTCACCCCGGCGGAGATCAGCCCCATCAGCAGCGCGCCCAGCAGCAGCATGGTGCCGGTGAGCATGGCGGGCAGTTCAGGCAGCCGATCGATGATCAACTGCTGGCCGATCAGCGACAAGGCCCAGGCATAGAATATCCACACCGACAGGGTGATGGTCACCGGCACCTTGCCCAAGGCCAGGAAGTCCACGATCAGGCTATGGTGGCCCCCGGCAGCACCATCGTGGTCAAGGTCATGGTCGCCGCCCAGGTGGCCGTCGCTGTCATGGCCATCAAAGCCCACAGCGCCGGCAATGACCAGCAACCAGTACAGCATGGCCACCGCCATCCCGCCGGTGAGCAGGCCGGTCGGATAGGCAAGCAAGGCGTGCAGAAGCTGGTCCATGGCAATCCTTGGTCGGTGACGGCTGGCCAGTTATCCGCCACCGGACGCACCGCGTCCAGCCGCGAACGACTCAGCGAGCCAAGGCGTCAGCCAGCAGGGCCAAGGTCACGATGGCCAGGGGGATCAGCACATAGGGCAAGACCCGGCGCCAAGTGGCCGGGCGCGAAGGCTTGATGGGGATGAGGGGCAGCGAGGTCATAGGGGCGGTACGGATACCCGGGACTGTAGGTAATACCGGAAGTAACGTTCCAGCCGTGCCATGGTTCATGCCGACTTTACCTAGGCACCGGGATCCGCTCGTCACAGTCCCCCTGGCCGGCCGTTCAACGGTACCTCTTTTGCCGGCGGACCCTGTCATGACCCCCTCCCCAGCCCTCTGGTCCCACTTCGTGAAGTCAGGTTTGGTCCATGCCGCCGCGGTCGCCCTGTTGGTCTCGATGGTCAATAATCAAGAAGCCAAGGTCCGCGAGCAAGAGAAGCTGGTGATGGATGATGTGACCCAGAAGATGGAGACTGAAGCGCAGCAGCTGGAGATGGAACAGAAGGACGCCGCCCGCGAGACCCTGGCCGAGCAGGTCCAGCAAGAGGTCGAAGCCGCCATCCGCGAGCAGATCCAGGACCCCGAGCTCGCCGCCGAGCTGGCCAAGATCGCCCAGGACGAATTGACGAAGGAACTGGCCAAGGCCGAGGCGAAGACCGCGGTGGCCGAACTGAGCCCCGCCGAGCGCGCCGCGCTGTTGGAGACCCTGCGCACCGAGGCCCTGGCCGCA
>JBBQTJ010000460.1:0-1948 GCA_038213315.1 Planctomycetota bacterium | reverse complement strand
ACGAAGGATATGCATGCGCCTGACGCCCGTCCCTGCCCTGCTCGCCCTGGTGCTGGCCACCAGCCTGCCTGCCGCCGAACCGGCCACGCCTTGGACCGGCACTTTCCCCATGACTTTGCGTGGTGAGGAACGGCAGTTCGTGCAGATCAATGGCGGCAGCTTCCTGCTGTTGCGCGACGACGACCTTACTGATGCGGACTTCGTCGCCGGGAAGGACGTCGCCATCCTGGCCAAGTTCGAGCGCGGCGATGACAACTTGGTTCGACTCAACAGCCACCCTGGCCTGACCGTCCATGCCAATCGCCAACTCTGGGCGACCCGGGTCGAGGGCGACAACTGCTGGGTGCTGGGCCATTTCAGCGATGGCACAACCTTGAACGCCGTCCTGATGCTGCCGGCCCCCTCTGACCACCAAGTGGTTGCCGCTCGCCTGGACAAGGTGACGGCGGGCGACTGGAAAGGACGTTTGGCCGTGGCCACCTGGGTGCGCGCCCAGGCGCAGGTCAAACCGAACCGGGAATTCTGGCTGGCCCAGGCCGACACCATCGTTGGCGATACCATGACCCAGGCGGCCGCCGCGGCCGAGCTGACCAAAGATGTCGCGCTGCTTGGCCTGGCCATGGACTGGGGCATGATCGAGATGAACGACCCGCGGCGCAGCGCCCGGCTGGCCTCGGCTGGTTGGGTACGCACCGCCGTCGGTCCTGCCGCCGAGGCCATCGCCAAGCGCATGCGCAAGCTGGACTACGTCTTCCAGCAGGGCGAATACCGACCGCGCAGCGAGGCCCTGGCGATGGAATACGACGAACGCTTTACCGCGCTCAGCTGGAAGGATGCCGACGCCTACTACAAGCTGGGCCGCTGGTGCGACGATCAGGCCGAAGTGCTGCCGATGGCCAAGGACCGGGCCTGGCGGGCCTATCAGGCCGGCTTCCGTGCTGATCCCAGCCATAGCGGGATCCGCAACGAACTGGGCCTGACCGGGCCCGTCGCCATCAGCGAACTGCCGAAAAAATTGGCCGCCGACCTGCATGACGCCAGCACCGG
This sequence comes from Planctomycetota bacterium, assembly GCA_038213315.1. Lineage (GTDB taxonomy): Bacteria > Planctomycetota > UBA11346 > UBA11346 > UBA11346 > JBBQTJ01. The sequence continues at coordinate 901 of JBBQTJ010000460.1, read as the reverse complement.
CGCCATCGTGCAGGCGCCGGTGGGATGGAAGCAGGGTGAGGCTATCGCCGGCGACTTGGCCTGGGTCGACCCGGCCAGCGAGACCGCCTGGATCACCGCCCGCATCATTGCGCCGGCACCAGGTGAACCCCTCGATTTCCCACCGCTCTGGCAATCCCAGATCGGCCAGCTGCAAACCCGGCCCGGCTATGTGGCCCAAGCCGACGAGGCCTTGCCGGTGGCCGATGCCATCGCTCGGATCATCCGCTTCACCGTCCCCGAAGGTCGCTTCGTCCGCCACGGTCAGATGACGCTGATCCAACCCGTGCACCGCCGCTATCTGATCCGTATCGAGACCGGTGGGTCCGAGGACGAGCGCGACGCCGTGAACAATGCCCTGCGCAGCATGCTGCCGCACCTGCAGATGCCCCTGCCGGCCGGCGCCGTCTCCGCGGCGGTCGCCCCGGTGCCCGCGGCCCCACCGGCCGTGGCGCCAGTGCCTGAATCTGAGCCAGAGCCCCTGCCTGAGCCAGAGCCCCTGCCCGAGCCAGAGCCCGTCGACCCCTGAGCTTGAGCCAAGGGCCCGTGCCTGCTACGCTGCCGCCCACCCAGCCGGGATGGCGGAACAGGCAGACGCAGCAGACTTAAAATCTGCCGCCCGCAAGGGCGTGAGGGTTCGAGCCCCTCTCTCGGTACCAGCGACTTCGCTTTCAAACCTGCGGGCAACCACCGCCCTGGACTTATTCCACCATTATCGACACACGAGCTGAAAGCACGTCAACGCACCTCGACCAGTTCGGCCAAGGGGAAGCGTACCTTGGGCAGGGTGGCGTACTTGTCGGTGGCGGCCCGATAGCCCAGGGCACAGGCCACGACGGTCGCGTACCCGGTCGGGGCGAGGCCGAGAATCTCGTCGTATTTG
>JBBQTJ010000459.1:0-1950 GCA_038213315.1 Planctomycetota bacterium | reverse complement strand
GAGCCGGCTCAGCAATACCGGCTATCTGGGCCTGGCGCTGATCGGCGCCTGCCTCGCGCCGCTCAATGCGATCCTCATGCTGCGCCTGACCCTGTGGGTGCGCTCAACCCTGGCCGAGCGCATCAAGGCGCACCGCAAGCTGATGAAAGCCGGCAAGCTCGCCGACAAGAAGTGGCTGATGCAGGCGCTGTGCTGGTTCTTTGGCATATGAGCCCGGACGTCGTCCGGGCAGTGGGACGTGCAACGCCCGCAGCTGACCGCACTTGTTCCCTTGGTCCGCTCTCCGCACTGTTGCTGACGCTCGCTGCGGCCTTGCCGGCCCAGGACCTGATCCCACCGGGCCAGCGCATGTCAGTCATCGAGACTCAGCACCTGACCGTGCTGGTGCCCGCCGACCAGGCCGAAGCGCTGCGTCCGGTGGCGGCCCAGGCCGAGGCGATCCTGAGCGGCATGTCCCGGGATGCGGGCTGGGACGCGGGCCATGTGGTCCTCTTGATCAGCGATTTCGCTGACGAACACAACGGTTTCAGTACCGTCGTGCCCTTCCCGCTCGTGCAGATCGAGCTCGCGCCAATGCGCCCGCGCAGCCCTCTGTTCACCGGTGGCGACGAGACCGCCCGCACGCTCATCCACGAGTTCGCCCACCACCTTTCCAATAACCGCCAGACCAATCGCTTCCGCCTGGTGCTGGAAACGATCTTTGGCCGCATCTATCCTAGCGACCCGCTGTCGCTGCTGGCCGCCTATCTGTCCACGCCCAGCCATGTGACCATGCCGTCGTTCTGGCATGAAGGCCTGGCCCAGTGGGCCGAGACCGCCTACGCGGACCCCACCTCGGTCTGGGCCGGCCGAGGCCGCGATCCCTTGATGCACATGGCCTGGCGCCTGGATGTCGCCGCCAATGCGCTGCCCGACGTGGGCGCGTGGCGTCAGTCCTATCAGGTCTGGCCCTTCGGGAATTCCGTCTACCTGTACGGCCTGGCCTACACCCGGTGGCTTGAAGGCACCTACGGCACCAGCGCCAGCGTGTGGAATGTGGTGGCGCAGCAGCAGGGCCGCTGGCCCTTCTTCTTCTCCGGTGGTGCCACGCCGGTGCTGGGCCGCAGCCACCTGCAATTGATCAAACAGGCCCGCCTCGACCTGACCACCGAACAGCAGCAGGCCCTGACGATCCTGCGGCAACAGCCGGTGACCGCGGCCAAGCGCCTGACGCCGCCCGACACCACCCTCGGCGCACCGGCCTGGCTGCCCGATGGCCAGCTGCTGATGGCCGTGAACCTGCCAGCCGCTCCGCCCCGTCTGGGCCGGATCGATGCGGCCGGCACGCTCGACCTGGGCCGTGAACCCATGTGGGGCATGGGCGAGGTCCGCACGCTGCCGGACGGCACCCAGGTCTGGGCCGAACAGCCGGTGGCGACCGATCCCTGGAACCACTCGCGCGTGCACGTGAGGCTTGCTGGGGAAGACACCGTGCTGGAAGGCGAACGCCTGATCCAGCCCGATGTCCGGCGCACTGCGGGCGTCGGAGTGCAGGTCTGCGCCATCCGTCTGGATCCGGCTGGTCGGCAGTCGTTGGTGGTGGCTGCCGTGACCCTGGTGGGGGATGGGCTGCAGGACAATCTCGGGTGGACCGCCGCGCCAACCCAGGACCAACCCTGGCATCCCACCTTCCGCCCCGGCCACGATGAGCTGGCGTGGGTCGAGGCCGACCCCAATGGCTCGCGCCTGATGCTGGCGACCCTCAGCGATCTGACTCAGCGCACGGTGCTGGCGCAGGTGCGGGGCCGCCTCATCCACCCAGCGTGGACCGCGGATGGCAGCAGCGTGTTCGTGTGTTCCGACGTCAGCGGCGTGGCCAATGCCTACCGTATCGATGCGGCCAACCCCGGCATCCTGGTGCCGATCACCAACACCATCGGCGGCATCATCGCCTGCGTGCCCAGCCCAGAT
>JBBQTJ010000458.1:0-1965 GCA_038213315.1 Planctomycetota bacterium | reverse complement strand
CCGATGGTCAGATGGGTATAGATCTGCGTGGTATTGAGGCTGGCGTGGCCAAGCAGTTCTTGCACTGAACGGATGTCGGCACCGGCCTGGACCAGGTGGGTGGCGAAGCTGTGGCGCAGGGTGTGGGGCGTGGTGACGGTGGACAGGCCGGCGGTGATCAGGTGACGCTCAAGAATACGCCGCACGTCCCGGTCGAGGAGGCGACGTCCGCCTTTGCGGCGCAACGCGCGGATGCTGAGGAACAGCCCGCGGGTGGGCGTGCCGACGCCGTGCACCGTGATGCGGACGCGGCGATAGGCCTCTACGGCGCGCACGGCTGGCGCACCCAGCAAGCACAGACGCTCTTTGCGGCCCTTGCCCCGGGCCTTGCACATGCCGCCGATCAGGTCCAGGTCAGGATCATCCAAGCCGACCAGTTCACTGACGCGCATGCCGGTGCTGTAGAGTACCTCCAGCAGGGCGCGATCCCGGCAGGCCCGCTCGTCGTCGCCCGCTGGCGCGGCCAGCAGGCGGGCCACATCGTCCCGCTCCAGATAGTGGGGCAGCGTGCGGTCGGCGCGGGGCCCGCGCAGCATGGTGGCGGGGCTGGCCGAGAGGCGTTCGCTGCGCACCAGGAAGGCCCCGAAGCTGCGCAGGGTCGCCACCGTGCGCGCGACGCTGGCGCGCGCCCCCTGCCCGGCGCGGTCGGCGGCGAAGGCGCGCAGATGGATCGGCTGCAAGGCATGGATGGTGACGACGTCGGGGGCGTTGGCGTCAAGCCAGGCCAGCATGGCCTCAAGGTCCCCGGCATAGGCGCGGATGGTGTGCGGGCTGGCATTGGCCGCGTCCCGTAGGTGGTCGAGGAAGGTGGCGACGCAGTCGCGCAGCGCGTGGGTCATGACCGGGCCATGGAGGCGCTCACTGCCGGCCGCGCCGGTGGGCCGCGCCGGCGGTCGTCCCTGGGAGAGGCGAGTTCCTGCTCGAATAGTGGCCAACGTGTTGCCGCCACCGCCAAGCAACTGCGGGTAGCGATCGCTAAACGCGGGCAGCCCATGCGCCACGGCCTAGCATGGCAGTGGCCGTCCCACGCCTGGGTACACTGGTTGTCGGGGACGGTCGCCACGTAAGCCCAGCCTATTCGGCCGGTGGGCAAGGAAACCTACGGGCGGCGGTGATGCGGTTGAGCTGACCACAGTGGATGCAGACGGTGTTGTAATCGGTGGGCTTGATTGCCACTGCGAAGCTGACGTGGCAGCTCGCACACGGCACCAGCCGGCTACCGCCGGTTCCTGGCTCGGGAGCGGGCTCGGTGGTGGCTCTGGTGGGCCGGTGCAGGGTTCCGGTCACCGAACGACGGAGGCGGGCGGTGGTGTTGGCCGAGGGTGCGACCGGCGCGGTATCGATCGATCCACCCGGCGGACAAAGGCCGCTGGCGGTACGCTGATAGCGCACCGTCGGTGGCCGCATTAGGAACTGGGTCGAGCGCGCGGTTGGAGCCGCCGTGCCGGCGTCCGCAGGATTGCTGTGCGTTTGTCGATTCGTGGCGGCGGCCGGGGCCGGCGGCGGTGGGGCTGACAGGGCCGACGTGACTGCCGGCTGGGCTATCGGCGCGCGCAGGGAGGTGGTCAGGGGCCGGGTCGGCGACGCGACGGGATCGACCACGGCCGGTTGCAGGGCCAGGGCCGCAGGTACCGCGATCGGGGTGCGAAACTTGGTCGTCAGGGGCGGCGCGGGCAGGTCACTGCGGCTGGGTCGACGGGCGGGCGGGGCCACTGGCGCCGGGGTGCGGGTCGCAGGGCGGGCCACCGGGGCTACCGGAAGGGGGGTCCGGCGCCGCTCCAGGGCCTCGCCGGGCGAGGACAGGCGCTCGCCTTGGGGCGGGGTGTCGCTGCGCCGTACCGTCTTGGAGGTGCCGAAGAACGGCTGGTCATCCCGCGGCCGGGTGACGACTTGGCTGGTGCGGCGCCGGGCCACCTCGGCCAGCAA
>JBBQTJ010000457.1:0-1978 GCA_038213315.1 Planctomycetota bacterium | reverse complement strand
TGGGGTGCGTTGCGTACGACTGGGCCATGCCCAAACCCTTGCGCCTGCTGCACGTCGCCTCGGAACTGGCCCCGCTGATCAAGACCGGAGGGCTGGCCGACGTGGTGGGCGCCCTGCCCAAGGCCTTACGTCGGGCCAAGCAGGATGCGCGGGTGGTGATTCCCGGCTATCAGCGGGCCCTGCATGAAGGCGGCTTGAAGTGGAAGCTGAAGTGGCACGCCAAGACCATGACCATCGAGACCGGTGGCATCGACCATTCGGTAGGGATCGCCGAATGCGATATTGATGGCCTACCCGTCTATCTGATTGCGTGCGACGAGCTGTTCGGCCGCGAGGGGGTCTATGGCCCCAGCCCCAGCAACGACTACGAGGACAACTGCCGTCGTTTCAGTCTCTTCGCCAAGGCCGCCCTGGCCCTGCCGGGTTTCCTGGATTGGCAGCCCCACGTGGTCCATGCCCATGACTGGCAAGCGGGTCTGGTGCCAGCCTTGCTGCAGCGCGGCTTCAGCCAGGTCCTGCCCGCCACGCGCAGCGTGTTCTCGATCCACAACAGTGCCTACCAGGGGTCCTTCTGGCACTGGGACATGAAGCTGACCGGCCTGGACTGGTCGCTGTTCAATCCGCTGCAATGCGAGCACTACGGCAAGCTCAACCTGTTGAAGTCCGGCATCGTCTTCGCCGACCGCGTCACCACCGTCAGTCGGCGCTATGCCGAAGAGCTGCAAGCGGGCGACTACTCCTTCCAACTGGATCCGGTGGTGCGGGCCCATGCCTACAAGCTGTCGGGCATTACCAATGGCATCGATACCGATGAATGGAATCCCGCCACCGACCGCCACCTGCCGGCCACGTATTCACCGCGCGATCTGGCCGGCAAAGCGGCCTGCCGGCGTGCCCTGCAAACCGAATGCGGCCTCAGCACCACCGGCAATCCCTGCGTGGTCGGGGTGATCAGCCGCCTGGTCGATCAGAAGGGCATCGACCTGATCATCGACACGGTCACGCCCTACATCCTCGCTGGACGCATGCAGTTGGTCGTCCTGGGAGCTGGTGACTTGGGCCTTGAGCATCGCATCAGCCAATTGGTGCAGCGTCATCCCGGCTGGGTCTATGCCTGGTACGGCCACAACGAAGCCATGGCCCATCGCATCATGGGCGGCGCCGACCTCTTCCTGGTGCCCAGCCGAACCGAACCTTGCGGCCTGACCCAGATGTATGCCAAGCGCTACGGCACCCTGCCGCTGGTGCGCTTCACCGGCGGATTGGCCGATACCGTGACCGACGTCGCCGCCGGCAGCGGCACCGGTTTCACCTTCGGCCCCATCGACCTGGGCCACTTCAGCAGCGCCCTCGATCGCGCCTTGGGTTTGTTCCAGCACTTCCCTGCCGACTGGCGCGCCGCCCAACTCCGAGCCATGGCCGACGACCACTCGTGGGACACCGTGGCGTTGGAATATCTGGAACTGTATCGGCGAATCACTTGGCCGGAGTGAAGCGGCTGGCCCTTCCGTGTCTTACACGACGCAATCTGCGGGTGATCCACGCGACTGGGCATCCCAGTGGCCGGGGTGCCTTTGGATCGTGAGATCGATAATATAAATCAGTCGCAGGAGACCCACATGGCACTTACGCTCACGATCAGTGGAACCGCCCCGGCGGATGCAGTGTCGGTCACCGTCAATGGTACGGCTGCAACCATAACGGCCGCCCGCACTTGGCAGGCCACGGTGCCGGTCGCGACCGCGGTGGTCGCGGTCAGCACCCGCAACGCGGCGGGCTTTGAAACGGTCCGCACCATGCATCTGGTCGCCACCCCCAGCGCTCCGGTCTGATCGGATACCCCATGAACACTGTACAAGAATCCACCACCAATGACCTGCTGGTGGTCGCCGGCGTTGCGGTTGCGGCGGCCACGCTGACGGCCTGCGGTGGCGGCGGCGGCGACGGCGGCGGCAACGACGCGGGCGGCCCCCCGGGC
>JBBQTJ010000456.1:0-1981 GCA_038213315.1 Planctomycetota bacterium | reverse complement strand
ATATTTACCTCCATAGACGATGGTTTCGCTGCTGGCCTTGGCCAAGGGCTCACCCAGCTGGACCTGCTGGGCCAAGAACGCCTCCTTCAGGGTCGCCTCGAACGCAGCCTGATGCATGATGCGGCGGCGCAGCACCTCGGTCATGGAGGGGCCAAGAGTAGTGGTGGTGTGATCTGCAGCCGCGTCAGGCATGGGGCGACGAGTGTCCAAATGGGCAGCCCCGCACAACCCCATGGCGGCCCAGGATCAACCGCAATGGTTTTTTCATCGCGACGCTTTGCAGGCAAAGCACTTCTCCATCCCACCAGTAACGACCAACTAGCAACTGCGCTACTTGGCCCCGTCCGCCGCTGATCGGCCCCTGCCAGGCAAGATAGCGGCGGCGATGAACAGGCTGCCAAGACCACCGCCACCGCCCTTCCTGCCGCCACAGCTTGAGCGTTGGGCACCGCGGTCCGGCAGACATGACCACGTCCAGATGGGGGACACCGTGGCCACGATGATGCAGAAGGGCCACCCGGCCACCTGCCGGCAAGCCGACACGGGCCTTAGGCATGACGAGCGCGCACTGCCACCGCGCCGCCACCGATGGGTCCGGGAAGCGCCATCAGCCGCTCCCACTCTAATAGCTCAAGGACGCTGGACTCTTCCATCAGCATGACCGGGATGTCGCCATCGACCCGGTAGACCCGTCGGGTCTCACGAGCGGTGGAGAGCAGTCGTCCCTCGACCCACTTCAAAGGCTGCCGGGACACCGGACAGACCAGCAGGTCAAAGAGGTCCGCAGTGATGGGCAAGGATATGTCCATATAAACCTATATGTGGGCGTCGCGGATTGCGATGCCGGGCGGACTTCTATGGTGCCCAGCCCATGCCACGAGGCCAGCAGTCGGTTCCCGTGGGCGCGGTTCCCACCCAGGTCACCATCATCGGCCACAACGGACAAGTTGTGGCGACGGCGGGATTCTTTGTCGGCGCCGATGTGCCCGTGCAAGTCTTCACCGCCAGTGCCGAGGTCGAACTGCTGCTTGGACCCTATCCTGGGGTGCAGGTCACGCGGGTCGACGCGGGCTATGCCAGCCGCCCACAGACCCTGCCGCCGCCGCCATATTTCGTCGCGGTCGACACAGCGGAAGAAACCGAACGGATCACTACCTGGCTACCGCCCACCACGGCGCGCTTTCTGGTCCGCGCGCCTACCAAGCGCCATGCGGCCGCTCCTAAGGGTCTACTGACCCTTCGCCCTCATCAGTCTGACGATCGCCGCCGGGTGCTGCGTCGTCTGGCGACCCTGCACCGCGCTGATTTGTTGATGGACTTGGCGCGTCGCGCCCAGCATCCGCCCATCATCCTGATGTACGCGGATCCGGATCCCGATGCCATCGGTGCAGCCTTGGGCTTGATGACCATGTGGCGTGCGGCGGGCACCGAACCGGTAATCCGTTACACTGGTGAAGTGCGGCGTTACCAGAACAAGCTGCTGCTGGCCTGGCTGAAGCGGGCCCCCATCGCCCGCCTGGTCGAGGGCGAGCTGGCGCGGGCCGATCTGGTCGCAGTGGTGGATGCGCAACCTGGTTTCTGGCGTGATAATCCGCCCCAGGCGCAGGTGGTGATCGATCATCACCCCCGCCGCGAGGATCTGGATGCCGAATTCGTCGACCTGCGTGAGAACTACGGCGCGACCTCGACCATCCTGTCAGAGTATCTGGCCGAGGCCGAACTGCGCATTGATCGTCAGCTCGCGACCGCCCTCCTTTATGGCATCGTCACCGACACCGACGATCTGAAGCGCAAGACTCACCAAGCGGATATCCGCGCCTTCGAATTGCTGCATGGCACCGCCGATGGGCACTTCCTGGCACGTCTGCAAAAAAGCCAGGTGCCGATGGGCATGCTCGACGACATTGCCTGGGGCATCAGTCATCGGGTGGTTTACCGGGACCTGGTCCTGGTGAACTACGGCCAGGTCGACGACCTCGAC
>JBBQTJ010000455.1:0-1986 GCA_038213315.1 Planctomycetota bacterium | reverse complement strand
GCCAGGGCGACGGTCATCCATGGCCAGGGCGTGCACCTGCAGGCGCCCGGCCGCCCCATGCCGATCAAGCACCCGCGCCCAGGCCCCCATCAGGAAGGCGGTTTCGCCGAAGCGGCCGACCATCGCCGTCTGCCGCGCCGTGACCCGGGCCAAAGCCGTGCCGGCCAGGATCTGATCTGCAAAGTGCAGCGGGGCGGCCGCGCCCAGCGGCGGCCGCCAGGGCGGAGACTGGCGCAGGGGCCGCAGTGCGGGCAGCAGGGTGCGCGCCAAGCGGCCCAGGGCCGCGGCCCCGGGCGGCAGGCCGGCCAGCTCACGGAAGGTCGGATCGCTGGCCAGGTCGAGCGCGCTCGCCGGCTGGTCAAGGGCAGCGAGCAGCAACGCCGCACCGCGTGCGTCGATCCGGCGATGGTCAAAGGTGCAGATCACCGCCCGCGGCGCGATCGCCAGACGCAGTAAACCTGTCTGACCGGACTGGAGGTGCTGGGCGGCGACAGTCTCGGCCGAAGCCGTTTGCTCTACGTCGGCGGCGCGGCCCAGGCGCAATCGCCAACCTGGCCATGCGCGTCGCCGCGCCGGGGTCGCCAGCAGCAGCGGATGGCGGCGGGCCAGACGCGCCAGGCCGGCGCGCAGACGAGCGAGGTCGACCGCGTGCTCAAAGCGCACGATGAACTGGCCCAAGCTGCCGGGTCCGCCATGGTCGCGGATCATGCCGTCGACAGCGAACTGGAAGAGGTCAGCCGAGGCGGCCGGCAGCCAGTTGGTCATCGCGCCGCGTCGCGGATCGCGGTGACTAGAGTCGCCGGGCTGGTGAAAGCCGCATCCGGCAGGTCGAGGGGCGGCAAGCCCAGGGCGCGCTCGACCTCCAACAGCAGTCGCAGCAGTCCCTGACTGTCCAGGCCCAGGGCCGCCAGGTCGTCGTTGGCCCGGCTGCGCGCGTCCAGACCGAGCAGACCGGATAGGGCTGAGAACACCGCCGTTGCCACCGCGTCGTCGTCTTGGGACATGGGCGTCAGCATCACTGCGGCATGGTGGGCGGCAATCGACCGGCCGCGGGCTTGCACCCTTGCCGTGGGCTTGCACCCTTGCCGTGGGCGATATCACTTGGCCGACCATGGCCACCCGCTCCGAAATAGATGCACAGGTCGTTGCCGCCATTGCCACGGAGTTCGAGCTGGACCCGGCGACCGTGACCCCGGATCGGCGTCTCATCGACGATCTGGGGCTGGACAGCCTCGACACCGTCGACCTCATCGCCGCCATGGAGCGCGCCTTCAAGGTGAAGTGTCCCGAGACCGAAGCGCGGCAGCTGCGCACCGTGGGCGACATCCAGGCCTTCGTCGCGGGACTGTTGGCCGCCCGCGGATGACTCAAACGGTAGCGGCGCGCCGCTCGTTGATGAACGCGTGCAAGGCCGCCAGGCTGGCGAAGGCGCGCTTGCCGGTTTCGGCGTCTTCGATCTTCACCTGATAATGCCGGCTGACCAGCAGGGCGATCTCCAGCGCATCGATGGAATCCAAGCCCAGGCCGCCGCCGAAAAGGGGCGCCTGAGGATCAATGTCCGCGGGGGTGAGGTCTTCGAGGTGCAGGCCGTCGATGATCAGCTGGGCCAGGGCCGTGAGAGAGTCGTCCATATGGTTCGTGCGGCAGACTAGGAAGGCGGGGATGCGGGCAAGACGTGGCGGGGCCGCCCCGCTGTCTGTCAGGCCACCTGGTCCGCCCACGGCCGGCGAAAGGCTGGACGCTGCCGGCTGCCTTCCATACTTCCGCCGCATGCAGCTCCGCCCTCTGCCCCTCGTGCTCGTCCCCGCCCTCGCCTTCTGCGTCCTGGCCGTTGGTTGCCAGCGTCGGGATGCCAACAAATGGTCGCCGCCGGCCGAGCCGGCCTCAGGCGAGCCCGCAGCGGTGTCCACCACCGCCACTGCCGAGGACGGCTTGGTGCTGTTCGCCCCGGTGGCCAGCGGTCCCCTGGCCAAGGCCTATGCCGAT
>JBBQTJ010000454.1:0-1988 GCA_038213315.1 Planctomycetota bacterium | reverse complement strand
GATGAGCTTGATGAGCGGCCGGCCAGTTTCGCACCCCGGGCGGTTACCTTGGCCAGCGGCGTGGCCCTGTGCACCGTGGATAGCTTGGCCGGCGGGGCCTGGCTGGGCGTGAATGACGCCGGCCTGGTGGTCGGCTTGCTGAACCGCACGGTGGCCGGCGATCAGGTGCCCGCCAAGCCCAGCCGCAGCCGGGGGCAGGTGGTGCCGGCGGCGCTGGCTGCCACGTCGGCGGACGCGGCGCTGTTGCTGGTCGCCGGTCTGGCGACCTCGGGAATGGCGCCCTTCACCCTGGTGGCCTGCGATGCGCAAGCCACCCAGATCGTCGCCTGGACTGGACGGGACCTCCTCAATCTGCCCGCTGATGTCGTGCGCTGCAGTTCCGGACTGGGCGATGCGCGAGTTGACGCCGCACGGCGGCAGGCCTGGGCAGAGCTCACGACGCCGCAGATCACGGCCGCACAGCAGGACGCCTGGCATTGCAATCGTGGCGGCGACGACGGCGCGGCCTGGGTAATGATGCGCCGGCCCGGCGCGCGCACCGTGTCGCGCACCATCGTCACCGTGGATGGTGCGGGCATCGCCTTGGACGAAGTGCTGCTTGATGCCGCTGGCGTCGGCGGGCGGCGCACCCGTGTGGCCAGTGCGCGGCCATGAGTCCGCTCCTGCTCGCCCTCAGCGTGCTGCTAACTGCCTTCATCTCCGAGGATGCCGCCGGCATCGCCGCCGGATCCATGGTCGCCCACGGCCTGTTGCCTCCGTTGCTGGCGGGCACCGCGGTCTTCCTGGGCATCTGGGTGGGTGACCTGCTGTTGTTTGTCCTTGGTCGAAATCTTCGCCCGCTGGCGGCGCGCTGGGGCTGGGCCCGGCGCTGGCTGGCGGATCCGCGCGTGACCCAGACCCGGACCTGGCTCGACCAGCGCACCTGGCAGGCCATGGTCATCACCCGGGTGGTCCCCGGCAGCCGCCTGCCCAGTTACGTGGCCGCGGGCCTGCTGGGCATGTCCGCAGGCCGCTTCGCCGGTTGGACCGCCATCGCCTGCCTGCTGTGGACCCCCGTGCTGATGGGCTTGGGGGCGGGCGGCGCAGCCCTGCTGCATGCCGCGCTGCCCGGCTGGTCTCCTGGCGGCCTAGCCCTGATCGCGGTGGCGCTGGTATTGGCCCTGGTTCTGCTGCTGCGCCAAGTGTTGAGCCGCTCGGCGCGACAGGCGTGGACGCGACGCTGGCAGCGGCGACATCACGAATGGTGGCCGACCTGGGTCATGTATGTGCCCGTGGTGCTGGCCGGGGTCCCGCTGGCCATCCGCCACCGTTGTCTGCGCGCGCCGTTGCTGGTGAATCCCGCCCTGCCCGACTCGGGCACGGTAGGGGAAAGCAAAGCCGCGGTGCTGCATCGCCTCGCTGGCGCGCCGGTCCTTGACTGGCTGCTGCTGCCCGCCGCCGCGCCCACGGCCCGGCTGGCGCGGATGCAGCGCTGGCTGGCCGCCACCGGCCAGGATTGGCCGGTGATCCTGAAACCCGATGCCGGCGAGCGCGGTGCGGGGGTGCGCCTGGTGCGCGATGCCGCCGCTGCCGAATGCTGGCTGACCGAACATCCCCGCCGCGCCCTGGCCCAGCGTTATCATCCTGGGCCAATCGAAGTCGGCATTTTCTGGACCCGTCGGCCAGGCGAACCAGGACGCATCCTCGCCATCACCGACAAGGTTTTTCCCGAGCTGATCGCCGACGGCCATCACTCCATCGCCGAGCTGATCGCCGCGCACCCGCGCTTTCGCCTACAAGCTGCGATCTTTCTTGAGCGCCTGGGCGAGCGGGCCACACGCATCCCCGCCGCGCAGGAACGGGTGCGCCTGGGCCTGGCAGGCAATCACGCCCAGGGCTGCCTATTTCGCGATGGCGCCCACCTGATCACCCCGGCTCTGACCCAAGCGGTGAACGCCTGGATGAGCCGCGTCATCGGCGTGAACTATGGCCGCTTCGATGTGCGTGCG
>JBBQTJ010000453.1:0-2003 GCA_038213315.1 Planctomycetota bacterium | reverse complement strand
GCATATTGCAGATTCAGGCCGATGGGATGCGGCCGCGGACCGACCAGGGACATCTCGCCACGCAGCACATTGATGATCTGCGGCAGCTCATCGAGACTTGATTTACGCAGGATATTGCCGATCCAGGTCACGCGGTTGTCGCCGGAACTGGCCTGCTTGAAGCGGCCGCTGGCAGTCTTTTCCACGCCGCCGGCGATGGCCAGGCGCTCCGCCTCATCTTTGGGCGGACGCATGGTGCGGAACTTGAGGACGCGGATCTGCTTGCCGTACAGGCCGTGGCGGTCCTGGATGAACAGCACGGGTCCCTGGCTGGTCAGCCTGATGATCACCGCAATCACCGCCATCAGCGGTAGGGCGAAGATCGCGATCAGGGCGCCCAGCACCCGATCCTCAAGCCATTTGACCACCACATCGCCGCGGCTCAGCGGCGAGTCGGTCAAGGTGAAGATCGCCTGTCCGCCGTAGTCGGTGGCTTGGTACCCGAGCAGGGAAAAGCGTTCAAGATCAGGCGCGTATTGCAAAATGATGGGTTCCGCCGCCAAGGTCGTGAAGACCCGCCCGACGGTCTGATGGTCGTCGATCGGCGCCGAGACCACCACCCGATGGGCCCCCTGCCGCCGAGCCACCTCGGGCAGATCCGCAATGGTGCCGAGCAGAGGCACCTGCCGGCCAAGCGACGACCCCAGCGGCGCATCCGTGCAAATACCGACCACGCGCAAGCCCAGGGTCGGTAGGGCGGTGAAGTGCCGCGCCAAGCGCCGGCAGTAGGCATCATCGCCGACCAGCACCACGCGATGGGCGCTGATGCCGCTGCGGTGGCGACTGGACATCAGCACATAGAGCACCAGACGCGTCAAAATCAGCCCAAGCCACGAGCTCAGCGCCCACGGCCCGATGATCAGCCGCGGCAGGCTTTCCTGCAGATGGAAGGCAAAGACCCCTGCGAAAAACAGGCCCAGCACCATGCCCCAGGCCGTGCTGACGCGCAGACACCACTGGCCCAGACCGCCGCGATGCAGCACCGAATAGCACTGGCCCAACTCGAAGCCCGCCAGCACCAGGCCTGCGATCGCCATGGAAAGCGGCCAACGCAGCGTCTCGGGAATCGACTCGCGATAGGACCAGTCCACCAGGAACAGCAGGCCGATGATGACCACCACATCCAGCACCCGCAGGATCACCGTGCGACGCAGACCGATGGGAACGAGGGCGGGCATGGCGGTGTCTAGGTGGCTTTCGTGCGCGCCGCCCACCGTGGCCGAGGCAGCACCCCGAGCAACTGCAAAGCAAACAGCAGGACAAAACGTGGGTTATGCAACGCATAGCGCTTCCACAGGCGCTGCGGTTCCATCGCCAGCCGGAATGCCCATTCCATACCGATCCGCTGCACCAGCGCCGGCGCCTGCGCCACCTGGCCAGCATGGAAGGCGAAGGCCGCGCCCACCCCCAGCATCAACGGCGCGACCCGGCCCTGGTGCGCCGCCATCCAGCGCTCCTGCTTGGGGCAGCCCAGACCAACAAACAGCAAACGGCAGCCACTGGCATTGATCCTCGCCACGGTGTCCGCGTCCTCTTGGGCCGTCGGCACCGAGAACGGCGGCGACACCGCATAGACGATGCGCAGCGCCGGAAACCGCCCCACCAAGGCCGTCTGGATCCCCACCAGGGCCGCCGCCGTGCCGCCATGCAGGCCGATCGGGATCCCCCGCCGCTCCGCCTCGGCGCACACCTCCAGCATCAGCGTCGGCCCATAGACTCGCTGCGCCTGCCCGCACCCCAGCAAGCGCAGGGCCCAGACCAACGGCATCCCATCCGCGGTGACCAGCGCCGCACCGTTCACCACCGCCCGGTACTCCCCGCTGTCCCAAGCCTCCATGCACATGTGGACGTTGGCGGCGCAGATGTAGCCAGCGGCATCCCGCTGTGACCACTCACAACACCACGCCGCCGCCTGGGCATAGGACGTGGGAGCGACCTGCATGCCCAGGATGGACAGCCGCTCG
>JBBQTJ010000452.1:0-2030 GCA_038213315.1 Planctomycetota bacterium | reverse complement strand
CTGCGCATCCTGCTGCTGGAAGACGACCCCGATGATGCCGCCATGGTCGAGCGCGCCCTGGCGAAAGGCCGCCTGCGGCTCGAGCTGCACCGCATCAGCGACCTGGCCGCCCTGGAACGCGCCTTGCAGGCCGGGGGCTGGGACTTGGTCATTTCCGATTTTCGCCTGCCCAGTTGCGATGGCACCGAGGCCCTGGCCCGGGTCCGGGCCGCCGACCCTGATCTGCCCTTCCTGCTGGTTTCGGGCACGGTGGGCGAGGAACTGGCGGCGGCCGCGATGCGCGGTGGGGCCCAGGACTACCTGCTGAAGGATAATCTGTCGCGGCTGGCCCTGGCGGTGGAACGCGAGGTCGGCGAATACGGCATGCGCTTGCGCCGCCGCCGCCTCGAAGGCGCTCTGCGGGCCGTGCTGCGCGGCACCGCCGCCCATACGGGCGAGGGTTTCCTGCGCTCACTGGTCGAGCAGGTCGCCCGCGGCCTGGGCACACGCAACGCGGTGATCGCCACCTATCCTGACCTTGCCACCGGTGACCTGTGCACCATCGCCTGGTGGGTGGATGGCGGCATCGCCGGCAATATCAGCATCCCCGCGACCGGCAGCGTCTTCAACGAACTGCGCCACCGGCACACCCTGCTGGTCCGCGAGCGTCTGGCCGAACGTTTCCCCGCGTCCGTCCATGGCCCCACCGCCGGCATGGTATCGTTTTTCGGCATGGCCCTGACCGCCGCCGATGGGCACAGCCTGGGCCTGCTGGCGGTGCTTGATGACCGGCCCCTAGGCGATGACGCCTTGGACCAGGACGTGTTGGCCATCTTCGCCGCCCGCGCCGGCGCCGAGCTGGAACGGCTGCAGGCCGAGGCCGCCCGCCTGAGCCTTGAGGCCCAGCTGCGCCATACCCAGAAGCTGGAAGCCCTGGGCACCTTGGCGGGCGGCATCGCCCACGACTTCAACAACTTGCTCACCGGCATCTATGGTCATGCGCAGCTGCTGTCGCGGCGGCTCGATGCCGAGGCCCCGGGCCACACCAACCTGCACGGGATCCTCTCGGGCTGCAAGCGCGCCAGCGAGCTGGTGTCCCGTATCCTCGCCTTCGGCCGCCGGCAGGAATTGCGCATCCAGCCGATGGATCTGGCCGAGGTCTGCCAAGAGGCCGGCCGCCTGCTGCGCGCCACCCTGCCCAGCACCATCGCCTTGCAGATCGACGTCCCATCGAGTCTGCCAACCGTGCGCGGTGATCCGGCCCAGTTGCACCAGGTGGTGCTGAATCTGGCCACCAATGCCTATCAGGCTATGGGCCAGGGCGGTGGACGGCTGATGCTGAGCCTGTCCACGGTGCACCTGACCACGGCCCAGGCGGCCGGCCAGCCGCCCCTGCACCCGGGCCTGCATGTGCAGCTCCGGGTCATCGATTCCGGTTGTGGCATGGATCCCGAGACCCTGGCCCGCATCTTCGAGCCCTTCTACACCACCAAGTCGGCGGGCGAAGGCACCGGTCTGGGCCTGTCGGTGGTGCATGGCATCATCACCAGCCACAGCGGGACCATCCACGTCGACAGCCAGCCCGGCGTCGGCACCACCTTCACCATCCTCTTGCCCGCCTCCATGGCGGCGGTTCAGGTGGCCATGCCCACCCCCCTGGGCACCCGCATCGGCACCGGCGAAACCATCCTGGTGGTGGATGATGAGCCCGATGTCGCGCGGATCCTGCGCGACTTGCTCGACCACCTGGGCTACCAGCCCACCGTGGTCCATCACCCGGACGCCGCGCTGCAACTGGTCGCCGACGCCCCCCAGGCCTTCCGCCTGGTGATCACCGACTTCACCATGCCCGGCATGACCGGCGATCGCCTCCTGGAATTGCTCAAGGCCCTGCGCCCCGACCTGCCGGTGATCCTGACCTCGGGCTATACCGCCGATGGCGGCGTCAATGCCATGCAGCGCCATCCGGGGACGTTGGTGCTGGCGAAGCCTTATACGATTGAGCGTTTGGCGACGGTGGTGAGGGAGGCTTTGGGAAATGCTTGAATGCT
>JBBQTJ010000451.1:0-2030 GCA_038213315.1 Planctomycetota bacterium | reverse complement strand
CTGCACGGCGCCCGCACCGCCGCGCACCGCCGCGGCCGCCACCGCCACGGGGTCGGCGCACAGCCCGGTATCCACCAGCACGTACAAGCGCACCTGCCAGAAACGCCACGCCGGGAGCCGCGCCAGCAAGCCGCTTTCCAGCCGATACGTCCCGTAGCGCACCTGCTCGATGGACGCGGCCGCCACGGCCGGCCCAGTCAGCTTCAGCGCCTCTTCCAGGACCCGCAACGCTTCCTGGGCGCGGGCCGCATTGGCGCGCAGCAGATCCAGCGGTCGGGCCCGCACGCCCTCGTCCACAGTGCTGATGCCGGTACCCACATCGCCGGCCGTGTCCCGTGCCCCGGCCGCCGCGGGGGGCAAGGCCTGGCGCAGCGCATGGCGCAGATCTTTGGCTTGGCGGCTGAGGTCGGCGTCATTGAAGAGAAAACGGGCAAGATCCTCAAGCACCCGCAGGCCCTCGGCGGCGCGATTGCCATTGGCATCGATCAGGCGCAGCAGATCTGCGCCGCCAGCTGCGCTCATACCCCCAGCCGACGCCGCACCGCCGCCGTGACGGCGACCTGCAGCTCAGGCCCGGTCAAAAAATCTTCGGGCCGATCATCCGGCTGTTTGGAATAAACGCCCTGTTCGATCATAAAGAAGGTGATGGCCCCCACATCCTCGCCGCTGCGGATACCGCACTCGGCCAGCACCAGATCGCCGAGCAGGCCATACTGCTCGGCCGCATGTTCAGCGACCCCTTCGACCAGTTGCGCTGCGGTGAGATGCCGCTCGACCCCGGTCTTCGCCGTCTTCTCGAACAACGCTGCTGCCGAGCGCATGCCGCAGCCGACCGCATCCAAGGCCGCCACGCCATAGTGTCCATTCAGCTTGGCCAGCTTGGCGAGATTGGGGGCTTTAGGCATGGCAGCAGGATAGTGCGGAGTGCGGTGTGCGAAGGGCGAAGTGCGTGGTTGGAAACGACGGTGAAACGCGCAGTCGTTCGGCGCTCCACACGATGTGCTGTCTACTGCGGGCCGCGCGGCCAGATGCCGAAGGCCTCGATCACGGTACCAGCGGGTAACGTCAGCCGCAGACTGGCTGGGGCATCGTCGGCAAGGGCGGTCAGCCCGGGCCGGCGCTGGGGGTTGGGCCCGTTGATCCACGTGCGTACGCCCGCCGATGACAGCTCAAAGGCGAAGTTGAGCGTGGTCCCGGTGATCGGCTCTTGCCGGACCATCACGGGAGCCCGTTCGTCCTCTTGGACGGTCAAGGTCAGTTGACCATTGGTAACGGTCCAGAGCGCCTGGTGGCGCGGATCATCCACGGCCTCATCGACCTGCAGGCGGAACGCCGACAGGGATTCGGTGGTCGGCAATTGCAGGCGCACCCGGCAATAGACCAGACCGTTGCCATACGGCCCGACGAACTTCAGTTCCTGGGGGTCTGCCACCACCAGTCCATCGCGACTGCGATCAAGATGCCAGCCAGGATTCTCGGCCCGGGTGGCGATGCGCAGTTCGTCCAGGGCCTTGTCCGGAGCCAGCACCGTGGGCGAGCGATCCCGTTGGCTGAAGCGGGTGTCCAGCTTGCGAAACTGCCGCAACAGGCCCTCGATCGCCTGCACCCGGGTGGACAGCTCGCCATAGCGACCATCGGCCAGGGCCTCGTGGAGGCGCGCCAGCTGGGCTTCGTCCTCGCGTGACAACTGCTGCCGCCTGCCGGCGCGCACGTCCTCCGTCGCCTTCTCGATTCCGGTCAGGCGCTGATCAAGGTCGCGACGCGCGGTATCCAATAAACGCGGCAGCCACAGGCTGACGATGATCACCACCGTCAGCACCGCCATTGCCACCCCGCTCCAGACCATGCGGGGATGCCGGCGCAGCTGAAAGCGCGACCAGCCCTTGAACGTCACGTGACCCAGGAAAGGGATGCGCTCGCCGCGGGTGAAGCGATCAAGATCGGCGACCAGGTCGGACATCGACTGGTAGCGGTCCTCCTGGCGATAGGCCATGCACTTCAGCACGATGCGTTCGAGGTGGGGCGGGAAG
>JBBQTJ010000450.1:0-2030 GCA_038213315.1 Planctomycetota bacterium | reverse complement strand
CTGCACGGCGCCCGCACCGCCGCGCACCGCCGCGGCCGCCACCGCCACGGGGTCGGCGCACAGCCCGGTATCCACCAGCACGTACAAGCGCACCTGCCAGAAACGCCACGCCGGGAGCCGCGCCAGCAAGCCGCTTTCCAGTCGATACGTGCCGTAGCGCACCTGCTCGATGGAGGCGGCCGCCACGGCCGGCCCAGTCAGCTTCAGCGCCTCTTCCAGGACCCGCAAGGCTTCCTGGGCGCGGGCAGCATTGGCGCGCAGCAGATCCAGCGGTCGGGCCCGCACGCCTTCGTCCACGGTGCTGATATTGGTGCCCACATCCCCGGCCGTGTTCCGTGCCCCAGCCGCCGCGGGGGGCAGAGCCTGGCGCAGCGCATGGCGCAGGTTCTTGGCCTGGCGGCTGAGGTCGGCGTCATTGAAGAGGAAACGGGCAAGATCCTCAAGCACCCGCAGGCCCTCGGCGGCGCGATTGCCATTGGCATCGATCAGGCGCAGCAGGTCTGCACCGCCAACGGGGCTCATACCCCCAGCCGACGCCGCACCGCCGCGGTGACGGCGACGCGCAGCTCTGGCCCGGTCAAAAAGTCCTCGGGCCGATCATCTGGTTGTTTTGAAAAAACGCCCTGCTCGATCAGAAAGAAGGTGATGGCCCCCACATCCTCGCCGCTGCGGATGCCGCACTCGGCCAGCACCAGGTCGCCCAGCAGGCCGTACTGCTCGGCCGCATGGTCAGCGACCCCTTCGACGAGTTGCGCCGCGGTGAGATGCCGGTCGATCCCGGTTTTCGCCGTCTTCTCGAACAACGCGGCCGCCGAGCGCATGCCGCAGCCGACCGCATCCAAGGCCGCAACGTTATAGATTCCATTCAACTTGGCCAACTTGGCGAGATTAGGGGCTTTGGGCATGGCCACAGGATAGTGCGGAGTGCGGCGTGCGAAGGGTGAAGTGCGCGGTTGGAAACGACGGTGAAACGCGCAGTGGTTCGGCGCTCCACACGTTGCGCTGTCTACTGCGGGCCGCGCGGCCAGATCCCGAAGGCCTCGATCACGGTACCAGCGGGCACGGTCAGCCGCAGACTGGCTGGGGCATCGTCGGCAAGGGCGGTCAGCCCGGGCCGGCGCTGGGGGTTGGGCCCGTTGATCCAGGTGCGGACGCCCGCCGACGACAACTCAAAGGCGAAGTTGATCAAGGTGCCGGTGATCGGTTCTTGCCGGACTATCACGGGAGCCCGTTCGTCCTCTTGGACGGTCAAGGTCAGCTGACCATTGGTGACGGTCCATAAAGCCTGATGGCGCGGATCATCCACGGCTTCATCGACTTGCAGGCGGAACGCCGACAAGGACTCGGTGGTCGGCAATTGCAGGCGCACCCGGCAATAGACCAGGCCGCTGCCATACGGCCCGGTGAACGTCAGTTCCTGGGGATCTGCCACCACCAGTCCATCGCGACTGCGATCAAGATGCCAGCCGGGGTTCTCGGCCCGGGTGGCGATGCGCAGTTCGTCCAGGGCCTTGTCCGGAGCCAGCACCGTGGGTGTGCGATCCCGTTGGCTGAAGCGGGTGTCCAGCCTGCGGAACTGCCGCAGCAGGCCCTCGATCGCCTGCACCCGGGTGGACAGCTCGCCATAGCGACCATCGGCCAAGGCCTCGTGGAGGCGCGCCAGCTGGGCTTCGTCCTCGCGGGAGAGTTGCTGCCGCTTGCCGGCGCGCACGCCCTCCATCGCCTTCTCGATCCCGGTCAGGCGCTGATCAAGATCGCGACGCGCCGTATCCAAGAGGCGCGGCAGCCACAGGCTGACGATGATCACCACCGTCAGCACCGCCATCGCCACCCCGCTCCAGACCATGCGGGGATGCCGGCGCAGCTGGAAGCGGGACCAGCCCTTGAAGGTCACGTGACCCAGGAAAGGGATGCGCTCGCCGCGGGTGAAGCGATCAAGATCGGCGACCAGGTCGGACATCGACTGGTAGCGGTCCTCCTGGCGATAGGCCATGCACTTCAGCACGATGCGTTCGAGGTGGGGCGGGAAG
>JBBQTJ010000449.1:0-2061 GCA_038213315.1 Planctomycetota bacterium | reverse complement strand
GGCCATGACCGTGCTGCCCCTCGAATCCCTCGAGTGGTACTCTTTCCCGGCCAAGGCCATCCCGGTGGCGGTGCACTTCCAGGGCTTCACCGGCACCGGCCGCACGACGCCGGCCGAGGCTGAGCGCCCCAAAAGCTGAGTTCGGCTGCGTCACGCCCACGGACGCCGCAGCTTCAAGGCATGATCGAGTATCCCACTGTCCCCCCCACCGACCTGATCCCACCCGGTCCGCGCTGGCCACCACGGCCCGCTGCCTGACATTGCGCCTCCATGAGCACGGCGCCCGAACCACGCAAGGATCAGGATCTCGAATCCCTTACCGAGGACCTGATTGTCGAGGCCCGCCGACCGATCCTGATCGAACGGCATCGGCGCCTGGTCGAAGAGATGGAGTCGTCGCTGGGTGAGAGCATGGTCACCGGCGAGACCGATCATCCGCGCCTGCGGGCGATGCTGGCGGAACTGGACTCCGACAGCGAGCAACGGCGCGTGCTGACCACGTTGCAGACCTTGGCGGGGGACCACCACTACAAAAATGCCACGCTGCGTCAGACCCTGGTCGAGCACCTCTGCCTGCAGCGCGAGGCTGGCGGCGTCGAGTTCGCCACCATGCAGCTGCATGTGATCGGCATCTACCGCACGGTACGCGTCTCCGTGATGAAGCGTCAGGGAGATGCGCCGGGGCTGGCGGAACTGCGCGAACTGCCCGCTTCCATGCTCGGGCGCCTGCTCAAACCGCTTGAGGCCCGCTTCGGCACCGTGGCCCTGGCCGAAAGCGTGGTCTATACCCCGGCTTTCGCCGAACGCTGCCTGCGGGCGATCAAGCGCCTGCGCCGGCCCGAGGACGCGGACGCGCATTGGGAGGATGCCAACGGCGAACCGGCCCTGTCCCGCGAGCAGGAGGAGCCCCTGGCCGCCCTCGATGACAAAGAGCGCAAAGCCACCCGCCAACTGCTCATCCGCGACCGCATCCGCAGCCAGTTCTTCCGTGAGGTCTTCCTGCGCTTCCTGTCCCGGGACGAGCTGGAGCCCCGCGAGGTCGAGGCCCACCCCACCGTGTTGCATTGGTTGCAAAACGTCGAGGCCACCGCCCATCTGTATCCCTTCTTGCAGGGCCAGACCCAAAGTCAAAAAGCCCTGCGCCTGTCGCATCTGGTGCAGAAAATCGTCCAGCTGCACGAGATGTACGCGCGCGTCCATCAGGCCAGCGAGCACCCCTCTTACCGTGACGCCTTCGCCAGCATCGATACGCGCAAACGTTTGGCGCTGATGTCGCGGGACCACTACCCGATGCTGACCCTGACGCCCGAGCTGACCCTGGCGGCGATGCTCTGCCCCTTTGCCGTCTTCGTCGCCTGGGTCCAGGAGCGTGCCGAGTCCAGCGACTTCGTGCTGCCCCCCGATCCACGGCGCTGAGGCAACGCAGCGTCACCTTTCCCGTATCATACAGCGAGGGGCGACCCCATCGCCTTGCCTGCCCATCCCGGCATGCTGCCCACCTTCCGTCCATGGAGGCGTTATGAAGACCCTGCTGCTCTGCCTGCTCACGCTCACCGCCAGCCTGGCGACCGCGCAAGACACCCCGCTGATCATCCCCGCCAAGGACGGCTCCAATGTCGTGGTGATCAATCCGGGTCTGGGCACTGCCGTGGTCTACAGCATCAACGAAAGCAACTCGTCCAAAAAGGGCGAGTGCTCCTGGCTGGCCGAGCTGGCATACCACGAGAAAATGGTGGTGCAGGAGCAGAATGGCATCGCCTATAGCCCCCTGCGCATCGGCCTGACGCTGTCATTGAAGGCCCTCGATTGGAGCCCGTTTCCCGAAGGTCTGCTGGCGGCCATCCCCAGCAAGCTCACCAAGAGCCAGGAGCAGCGCCTGGGCGCCAAGGACGTGAGTCCCCAGGCCCAAGCCCGGGCCGCCGAGGACAAATTCTGGGTCACCGGCAAGGATTACGACGGCAAGGTCTCGGCCGCCTTCGATGGTCAGTACCTGATGCTGGTCATCCCCGCCAAGCACGCGGTGATGTTCTATGAATACACCAGCCAGAACCTGGAGCTGCG
>JBBQTJ010000448.1:0-2062 GCA_038213315.1 Planctomycetota bacterium | reverse complement strand
GCCGGGAAGGAGACGGACACCGGCGCGGCGAGCACAACGGCGAGGGCAATCACGACTAGGTTCTGCATGGCAGTCTCCCCAAAAGACCAGCAAGCCTATGCCGGGGATTGCCGATCCGTCACCCAGAAATCGTAATGCGGACACATTTTTGACGCGCTGCAGCATCCTGCGTGTCTCCGCGATCACACCCGGACGGTCCCTATTTCCAGATCGGGGTGCTGTCGCCCGGCAATCCGAGGCGGTCCCAAATCTCCGACACCCGCTCCACCACGGCCGTATCCATACGAATTTCCTCGCCCCACTCGCGCTTCGTCTCCGGCGGCCATTTGTCGGTGGCGTCGAGGCCGATCTTGGAACCGAGGCCGCTCTCTGGCGACGCGAAGTCCAGATAGTCGATCGGGGTGTTCTCGATCAGGGTGATGTCGCGGGCCGGGTCCATCTTGGTGGCCATGGCCCACATGACCTGTTTCCAGTCGCGGGCGTCGATGTTGTCGTCCACGACGATGACCCATTTGGTGTACATGAACTGGCGCAGATAGCTCCAGACGCCCAGCATCACCCGCTTGGCATGGCCGGGATAGGCCTTCTTCATCGACACCACGGCGATGCGGTAGCTGCACCCCTCGGGCGGCAGCCAGAAGTCAGTGATCTCGGGGAACTGGGCCCGCAGCAGGGGGATGAAGACCTCGTTCAGCGCCTCGCCCAGCACGCTCGGCTCGTCCGGCGGGCGGCCGGTGAAGGTGGTCAGATAGACGGGGTCCCTGCGCATGGTGATGGCGCTGACCTGGAACACCGGGAAGGTCTCGACCGAGTTGTAGTAGCCGGTGTGGTCGCCATAGGGGCCCTCGGGGGCGTGTTCGTCGAGCAGGACGTGGCCCTCCAGCACGATCTCGGCCTGGGCCGGAACCATCAGGGGCACGGTCTTGCAGGCCACCAGCTCGGCCTTGGCCCCGCGCATCAGGCCGGCGAACTGGTATTCGCTGAGGGTATCCGGCACCGGGGTGACGGCGGCCAGTATGGTACCGGGGTCGGCCCCCAGCACGACGGCGCAGGGCAGGGGGCCGGTCTTGCGCTTCCTGTGGCGGGCATAGTGCTGCGCCCCGCCGCGGTGGGCCAGCCAGCGCATGATGGCGCGGTCCCTGCCCAGCACCTGCATGCGGTAGATGCCGAGGTTGAAGTCGTCCTCGCGGTCGTCGCTTGGTCCCTTGGTGACGACCAGGCCCCAGGTGATCAGGGGTGCGGGCTCGCCGGGCCAGCAGGTCTGGATCGGCAGCGACGTCAGGTCGATCTGGTCGCCCTTCAGCACGATGTCCTGCACCGGCGCGGACTTGACCACCTTGGGCCGCATGGCGAGGACCGATTGCGCCAGCGGCAGCATCTCCATGGCGTCGGAAAGGCCGCGCGGCGGCGTGGGGTTCTTGAGGAAGGCCAGAAGCTCGCCGACTTCTCGCAGCTCGCCGGCGGTGGTGCGGGACTTCTTGTCCAGCGTCACGCCCATGGCGACGCGCTTGACCGTGCCGAACAGGTTGGCGAGCGCGGGGATGGGGCTGATCGAGCCATCCGGCATGACGGGTTTCTCGAACAGCACGGCCGGGCCGCCGTTCCGCAGCAGCCGGGTCTGGATCTCGGTCATCTCCAGCACGGTGGAGACCGGTTCGGTGACGCGGACCAGTTCGCCGCAGGCCTCAAGCTGGGCCATGAAGTCGCGCAGGGATTTGTAGGCCATGGGCCGCCTTAGGACGCCGCGCGGGCGCTGTCACCTCGTCGGGTAGTCGCGCCCGCGATCCGCCGCCGGACTGATGCTCAACCCAGCGCCAGCGCCAGGCAGCCGAAGAAGCCCAGGGTCACGCCCAGTCCGCCCCCAATCCATACCGCCGCCTCCGTGCCCCGCGTCTGGCGCAGTCCGGTCCCGAAACCCCGCTTCAGCAAGGCGATGGTCCATCCCATGTCAGTAGGCCCGGCTGTCCGAGACCAGGGCCCAGACGGGCAGCCGCAGGCGGTGGGTGGCGGCGGCGAGCTGAAGCGTTGTCAGATGGGCGCGGCCGGCCTCGGCGCGGCGTTC
>JBBQTJ010000447.1:0-2081 GCA_038213315.1 Planctomycetota bacterium | reverse complement strand
TGGCAGGTCACGGCCAGACGTGGCAACCGCACCGAGCTGGCTGGTGGCTTGGTGATGGGCTATGCCGATGGCGTCCTGGTGGCCAATCGCCTGTCCGACGGCAGTGAAGCCTGGTGGCGGCAACCCGCGCGGCCCTTGCTGGGGGTCGGCCTGAAAGGCGGCGAGCGTCCCGCCAAAGGGGTGCGCATCGAGGTCCTGCCCGGCACCAGTGCGGACACCGCTGGGCTGCGCTCGGACGACGTGCTGGTTCGCTTCAATGACCGCGACATCCGCGATTTCCAAGGAGATCTGGTCCCAGCCGTTCTGGCCAGCGCGGTGCGCAGCCGCTTCGCGGTGACGGTGCTGCGCGGCGAGGACGAGCTTGAATTGGCCGGTACCTTGGGCGGCGAGATGGTCGAGCCCATCGCCAGTGCGGGCTCCACCGTGCTGGCGTGGCCGGTCCAGGGCCAGCGCCGGCAGGGTGAAGGCATGCTGGTGCATGTGCTCGATCTGGCCACCGGGGTCGAGCGCTTCCGCCAGACTCTTCCGCCAATCACCATGGACCGGGCCGCGGTCGCGCCGCTGCTCACCCCGGACGAGATCGTGGTGGTGCCCGATGCCGGCGACCTGGTCGGCCTCTATGCGGTGCGCCATGACCAAGCCCCACCCGGAGCCGAAGCCTGGCGCCTGCCCGGTCTCGGCCAGTTGCTGACCGGGGCGCGCTCTCTGGGCCAAGGTCTGATGTGGAGCGCCAGCGTCGACCGCGGCCTGGGCACGCTGGTGGATGCCAGCCATGGCGCGGTCTTGGCGATGGTGCCGTGCGGCGACGATGACCCCCCTTTGGTGGACGGTGGGGATCTGATCACCCGCAGCCGCGACGGGCGCATCATCGCCTGCGAACTGGGCCAGGGCCGCGTGCGCTGGCGCAGCGACCGGCCGGTGTCGCGCCTGCTGTCCCTCGCTGGCGACCAGCTCCAGGTGCTGGATGAACATGGCCGCCTAGTGCTGATGGACCGCACCTCTGGCGAGGTGAAGCGCATCTTCGCCCAATGGCCCACGGTGAATCTGGCGGTGGTGCAACCCGAGACCATCTACCTGCACGTCAGCGATGCCACTGGCGGGCAGCAACTGTGTGCGGTGACGGTGCGCGGCGGCGCGGTACGTTGGGAACTCCCTCTGCCGCCCGGCATAGAAATCCGTGGCCTGTCCGCCACCGCACGTGGACTTGGCGTACTGGTCGCAGATGGCGAACGGCAGGATCTGATGGTGTTGGATGAGCAGGACGGGCAGTTGCTCCAGCTGGTACCCACCGCCGGACCACGGGGCGCCAATCGCCTGCTGGCCACGGCTGCCGGCGTGATCTATGCCGATGGACGCGGCCTGCGCAGTATCACCAGTGGCCTGCCTCCGCGGCCTGCTGCCCTGGCCAGTGCCACGGCGGCGGCCGGACTCTCCCTAGACGCGGCGATCACCAGTGCCACGCCCGCGCCCGCCTGGCAGGAATGCGGCCAAGCTCGTTGGGCCCTGGTCCGGCAGGGACGGGCCTTGCTGGTCCTGGCCCAGACCACCGCCGACAGCCCGCTGACGCTGCGTTTTGCCGATGGCCGCGTCACCTTGGATCGTGACCAGCAGATGCTGGAACTGGGTCGTGGCCCGGCGCCCCGGTTCAAGGACCGGATCACCGGCTGGCGCATGACCGGCGGCCTGCTGCTGCCAGGTGAACCGGCCACGCAGGTGGTTCGCCTGGAACCCGGACCCGAGGCCCCGCCGACCATGCTGCCGGTGCTGCGGGCCGAAAGTGCCACCGCCAGCGATCCTGCGGGCACGCCGCGCTGGCTGACCTCCCACTGGCGGCCCCTGGCGCCGTGATCCTGGGTCTGGGCACCGATCTGGTGGGCATCGCCCGCATCGCTGGCGTCCATGCGCGCCACCAGGCACGTTTTCTTGACCGGGTCTATACAGCGGATGAGCAGGCCTATTGCCTGGCAGCAAGCGCACCCGCCGAGCGCCTGGCGGTACGCTGGGCCGCCAAGGAAGCCGCCATGAAAGCCCTGGGCACGGGCTGGGCACGAGGCGTCACCTTTCGCGCGATCGAGATCCTG
>JBBQTJ010000446.1:0-2100 GCA_038213315.1 Planctomycetota bacterium | reverse complement strand
TCCTGGTGCGCGGCGCCGCCGCCCAGCAGCAACGCGCCCAGTTCCACGCCCCCGCGGCAACTGCCCGCACCCTGACGCCCGCCAAGACCACCATGGGTCAACGCACCACCAACACCGCCCACGGTGCGGGTGATGCCTCGAACCTCGGAAAATTCTGAGCCAGCCGCGCCTTGGGCGGTGCTATTCGGCATCGCCGTGGCTGCCGCCCAAGGCGTGAGGGGAAGCGCCGAGACCCTCGAAGCCCGGCCATTCAGCCCGGCCGCCGTCACCCGCACGGTCCCCGCCCGGGATCGCCTGCTGTCGACCTAAGCATTGCCGTGACAAGGGGTACATAGACATATCTCGGCTGCTCCCGCAGCCCGTTCGAAGGTTCACCGGGTTGTCCTTGCGGAAAGTTGCAGCAGGGCACGTAGATATGAGGTAGGTTCCCCGCATGCGCCATTGCGCCTGACCCAGGAACCAGCCATGACCGTTTCCGAATCCAGCGCTGCCGATCTGGGTGCCGGTACCTACCTGACCTTCCACCTCGGCGACGAGGAGTACGGCATCGATATCCTGCGCGTGCGCGAAATCATCGGCATGCTGCCGATCACCCGCGTACCCGGGGCCCCCAGCGAAATGATCGGCGTGATCAACCTGCGCGGCAAGGTCATCCCGGTGGTCAGCCTGCGCGCCCGCTTCCATCTGCAGGCCAGTGAGGCCCATCCCCACAACGTCATCGTCGTCGTCGAAGGCCCCTACAGCCTGCTCGGCTTCGCCGTCGATCGCGTCCGCGAGGTCGCCAGCTTCGTCGACGCCGATCTTGAGGCGCCGCCCACCTACGGCCTTGATGTCGATGCCAGCTACGTCCGCTCTATCGCCAAGAGCCAGAACCGCGTGCGCATCCTGCTCGCCATCGATCGCCTGCTGTCGCCCGAAGCCGCGGCCCTGGTCGCCGGCCTGCCCGGCTGACGTCCGCGTCAATAAATCGCGATATACACATCCCTTTAACTTTAAAATCCACCCCAGCCCCCGACCGCCCCATGAAACTCGCCACCAAGATCGCCAGCGGCTTCGCCGCCCTCCTCATCATCGCCCTCGCCCTCGGCGCCTTGGCTGCCTACGCCATGAACCAGGCCAGCGGCCGAGCCGTCGGCCTGCGCGACCAGCAGGCCCCCGCGGTCGCCGTCGCCAATGCGCTTGAGCGGAACTCCTTGCTCACCATGTATAATGTGCGCGGCTGGTCCCTGAGCGGTGATCCCGACATGAAGAAGCAGGCGGAGGACTATTACGCATTGGTCATCACGGCGCTGAACGACGCGGACAAGCTGGCCGCAGCGCAGAAGATGGAGGCTCTGGGCACGGCCAGCACGGCCGCCCGCGCCGCCGCCGACAACTATCTGCGGCTGTACAACCAGACCGTCGTGCAAATGCAGGCGATGGACAAGTCCTACGCCGACCGTGCCGCCGCTGCGGCCACCTTTATGAAGCCCTGCTACTCCTACCTCGCCGCCCAGCAGCAGGCCATGACCAAGGCCCTCAAGGGTGATGCGGACAAGACCGAATTGACTGAACGCTTGGCCAAGATCAACGGGATGAACGACATCATCGACCTAGCCAATGGCCTACGCCTCGCCGCTTTCAAGTCCCAAGTAGAAAAAAATGCCAAGTTTTTTGAAGACCGTATCGGCGACTTCGCCGCCATCAAAACCAAGGCCGACGAGTTGCTGCCCATCACCCGCCAGCAGGTCAACAAGGACGAACTGGCCAGCGTGAAGCAGGCCGCCGACGCGTACAAAACCGCCGCCGAGGCCTGGCTCACCGCCGACAAGATCATCGTCACGTTGGGTGAAGAGCGAGGCGCTGCCGCCGAGGAAGTCCTGAAAGAGGCGCAGAATACCGCCAAGGTTAATATCGAAGCCACCGGCACCGCCGCCAAAGACAGCGCCAACGGTCTGGAAGCCGCCACCCGCTTCCTGCTGATCGGCCTCGCCATTGCCAGCGTCGTCGGCATCGCCTTGGCCTTCGGCATCACCCTCTCGATCACCCGTCCGGTCAACCGCATCGTCGACCAGCTCAGCGCCGGCGCCGAGCAGACCGCCAGCGCCGCGTCCCAGGTGT
>JBBQTJ010000445.1:0-2115 GCA_038213315.1 Planctomycetota bacterium | reverse complement strand
TGATGCAGGTGCAGGCAGATGCGCGCCTGATCGGTCAGACCGCCGAAGAATTCCGGGACCAGTTCCATCGCCCATGAGCCAATCTGGGCGGCGGCAGGCTGCAGGTCATAGGCCAGGTACGGGCGGCCGCTGATGTCGACGGTGACCTCGACCAGGGCTTCGTCCAGGGGACAGGCCATGTGACCGAAGCGCTCGATGCCTTTGCGCTCGCCCAGGGCTTCGCGCAGGCATTGGCCCAAAACGATGCCGCAGTCCTCGGTGGTGTGATGGCCATCGACGTGCAGATCGCCATCGCATTGCAGCGTGATGGTGGTGCCGCTGTGCTTGGCCATGGCCTCAAGCATGTGGTCGAAGAAACCGATGCCGGTGTTGATCACCGAATCGCCCGCCCGGTCCAATTCCCAAGTGGCGGTGATGTCCGTCTCGCGGGTCTTGCGTTCGATGGTGGCTTTGCGGGGCTTCATGCGCGCGACCCTAACGCCCCACGGCCGGATCGGAAGAGTGTCCGTCGACCGCGTCGATGGCTGCACCCAAGACCGCCACCAGGGCTTCTAAATCGGCATCCGTCGAATTTAAGGGCGGAAACAGATACAGCGTGTCCCCCAGGCAGCGCAGCAAGACCCCCCGGTCGATGGCGGCGCGGGCCACCTGCCACCCATACCGGTCGGCCGCGGCATGCGAGGTGCCGTCCGCCCGGGTCAGATCGACGGCCGCCATCATGCCCAGCCCGCGGACCCCGCGCATGGTCGGCCGGGTAGCGGCCAAACGTCCTAGGGCCTGACGCACATGAGCCCCTCTGACCGGGACCTGGGCGAGCACGTCCTCAGCCTGATAGACCTGCATCACCGCCAATGAAAGCGCGCAGCCCAAGGGATTGCCAGCATAGGTATTGGAATGCAAAAATGCCCGTTGATCAGCCCATTCCGCGAGAAATCCCTGATAGATCCGCTCGGTGGCCAGGGTTATTGCAAAAGGCATCACCCCCGCCGTCAGCCCCTTGGACAACACCGCCAGATCCGGCAACACCCCAGCCTGATGGCAAGCCAGCCAAGTCCCCAGCCGCCCCCAGCCGGCTGCGATCTCATCCGCGATCAGCAGCACCCCGTGCTGGTCGCACCAAGCGCGCAACCGGCGCAGCAGGTCCGGACTGTACAGCAGCATCCCCCCCGCGCCTTGCAGCAGCGGCTCAACCACCACCGCCGCCAGGGTGTCGGCCACGGCCGCCAGTTGGGCCTCAAGAGCCGGCCATTCCGGTCCCGCGTCTTGCCACAGGCGGTCCTCGGGCCCGGCGCGATACGGCAGCCCACGCAGCACCGTACAATCGAACAACAAGCCGGGATAATGCCGCCGATACAAGTCGCAGTCGGACACCGAAAGAGCTCCGACCGTTTCCCCGTGGTAGCCGTGCTCCAGCACCGCAAAGCGCGTCCGCCGCGGATCGCCGGCCTGGGCTTGCCACTGCACCGCCATTTTCAGGGCGACCTCGACCGCGGTGGAGCCGTTGTCGCTGAAAAAAGCCTTGGTCAGTGTCGCGGAGTCGCGGGGTCGCGGGGTCGCGGGGTCGACAGCATTGGCCCGGGCCAGGACCTGCTCGGCACAAGCCACCAACGGCTCATGCGTGACATTGGCGGTAATGACATGCTCAAAGCAGCCCGCCTGCTCTGCCAGCGCCGCGATCAGCCGGGGATGGCGATGGCCCAGATTCTTGCACCACCATGAGCTGATGCCGTCGAACAAGCGCCGGCCATCTGCCAGGTGCAGCCAGCCGCCCTCGGCTGCAACGACCTCAAGCGGCGGGAAGATCTCATAATCCCGCATCTGGGCGCAGGGATGCCAGACGGCGGCACGATCACGATCACGGAGGGATGGCATGGCCGTAGCATAGGGCGAAGTGCGGGGGGCGAAGGGCGAAGGGCGAAGGGCGGGGGGCAAATCATCTGCGATCGTCGCGGCCCATCGGGTGACGCGACACTACTGCACGTCGACTTCGCCAGCCGAGCTTTCCCGTGCCGGTTGACCAGAACCACCACTGGCCCGCTCGTACAGCCGAAGGGAAGCGGGCCTGGAGGCCCGCGGTCCCAGGGTTGCGACGCGACTGGTCGCTTTTCGGAAAAG
>JBBQTJ010000444.1:0-2142 GCA_038213315.1 Planctomycetota bacterium | reverse complement strand
ATGAGGTACTCGACCGCCTGCATCCTGGTCCAGAATGACACCCTGCTGTTGCGCACCTTCAGGTTGCCCGCCACCACGCCGACACTGGGATCCGCGAAGGGGCCGATGAGGTGCTGGAGCAGGTCGCGGTCGAACGAGGTGTCGACGTCGAGGTAGACCAGGAAATCGCCAGTGGCCAGCTTGGTGCCCAGGTTCATGCCACCTGGCTTCCCGCCCCGACCGGTGGCCGCGGAATTGCGCACCAGCCGGATCTGACCCTTCTGCGCAAAGGGCAGCGCGAGCTGTGATGTGCGGTCGTCCGAGCCATCGTCGACCACAATGATGTCGAGGTCGGGGTAACCCGTCTCCAGCAACGAAGTGATCGCGGCCACGATTGCGCCCTCCTCGTTGTATCCTGCGAGCACGACGCTGACCTTCGGGTGGGTGGCCAGGAAGCGCTCGGCCGCCGCATCGCGTTCGCGCGGTAGGCCGAGCCAGCGCATGGTCAGCAGGACCAGCGATGGCGCGAGGAAGCGGCGCAGGTCGAAAAGGATGAACGGAAGAAACGCAAGCAATAGCCACCAGCCACCACGGTCGACATACTGAACGACATTGGTCCAGGCCTCGTCGAGCCCGAAATACAGCGCGTTGGTGATTTCGGTAAGGTTCATTGGTGTCGATGGAGTGTCGATCATGTCCATACTACACGGCAAATGACCTCGTCTAGACGCTTGCATATTGCAGTGGCGCGTCCGCTTGGTCATCGCATTCCGCATTGGCGGCATGATTCCTAGCTAGATGCTTTCGGCAGCCAGATTGAGCGGGTAGCCGCCCAGGAATTCCACCCATGAACACCACAATGGCCCTCGGATCAGGGCCGCCTGGGCGCGCCGAGTTGAACTCGGCATGGGAAAATCGGCCCGCCTCAGCGGGCTTCCCCGGTGTTCCGGCCCTTAGCCAAGGGCCATTGCCCGCTGCACCCCAGGGCATGACCCGGGCCACTCGGCAATGGCTGATGCTCCTGCTGGTCTTGGTGGCGTTTCTACTGCTGTCGTACTGGACGCACTGAGGCGTAAATCAGAGGTGAGGGCTGGTGCATGCATGGCGGCGGCGACTGCGGCCGGCCTCTGCATCGACAGCGCCGTCATTGGCCGCACCATGCCCGGCATGAGCATCGCATCCGATTTTGCCGATCAGGTGGCGCGCGAGGCGCGTCGTCTCGGCGGCCTTGGCCTAATGGCCTGTACAGGCGGGAACCTCTCGGCCCGCTGTCCTGATGGTCGATTGTTGGTCACGCCGTCGGGGGTCGACAAGTGCGTGCTGCTGGCAGAGGAGTTGCTGCCTTGTGATCGCAGCGGTCGCAGTCTGGAGCTGGCGCGTAAGGCTTCCGACGAGGGCGCGCTGCATGCGGCGCTGTACGCTGCGTTGCCGGACATCACCGCGATCTGCCACGGCCATCCGCCCCACGCGGTGGCCTTGTCCCTGGGGGCGGGGGCCGTGCTGGAATTTGCCGGCATCGAGATGCTCAAGGCCTTCGCCGGCACCACGACCCATGACAGCATCCGTCGGCTGCCGGTGGTGGACAATCACCAGGACATGGCCGTGTTGGCGGAGGCCGTGCTGGCGCGGATCGACGAGCACGTGCCCGCCGTGCTGGTGCGCGGGCACGGCGTCTACGCCTGGGGCCGCAGCGTGGCTGCGGCGGGCCGGCACATGGAAGCGGTGGAGTGGCTGTGCCGGGTGCGGCTGTTGGCAGGTCAGGCCGGTTGGGCCGCTGCCGGCACCTGACGCGGTGCCCAGCATTCGTAGGCAAACAAGGCCATGGCGGGCAGGTGGGCCAGGGCGGTCACCAAGTGCAGCTCGCCGCCGACCTTGCCCGACAGGCCCTGCAACCACCAAAGCGGAGCCAGCGCGGTCCACAGGACCAGGGCGCCGCTGCGGGCGAAGGGCAGCAGGACCACCAGGGCGGCGAAGCCCTGGGGCGGCAGCACCGGCAGGCAGACCAACAGCAGGGCCACCAGTCGGGCGATGGTCGCGAGTTGATCGGTCACCGCAGCATTGCGGCCCAGGCGCATGAGCAGCGCGGCGCTGCCGGCCAGCCACACGGCGCCCAGCAGGCCGCCGATCAGCATCGGCGAGGCGGGTGCTCCAGTAAGGTTGTCC
>JBBQTJ010000443.1:0-2146 GCA_038213315.1 Planctomycetota bacterium | reverse complement strand
CAAGCCGATGGTGCCAATTGGCCCGCATCCCATCGTCTGGCACATCATGAAAACGTATGCCGCCTTCGGCGTGCGCCGTTTCATCCTGTGTCTGGGGTACAAGCGCGAGACCTTCATCGATTACTTCCTGGCCTATCATGCCCGGGCCACCGACATCACCATCCGCCTCGGGGATCGCGGCAGGGTCATTTATCATGGTGACCACGGCGAAGAAGACTGGGAGATCACCCTGGCCGATACCGGCGAGCGCACCATGACTGGTGGCCGGGTGGCGCGCGCCGCCAAGTACCTGAAGCAGACCGATCGCGATGTATTCCTGACCTATGGCGATGGGCTATGCGATCTCGACGTCGCTGCACTGCTGGCCCACCATCGCGGGCACCGGCAGGCCCTGACCGTCACCGCAGTCCATCCTGCCGGACGGTTCGGTGAAATGAAACTGCGCAAGGGCACGGTGACCGGCTTCCATGAAAAGCCCCAGACCGAAGCCGGCCTGATCAATGGCGGTTACATGGTACTGCGGCGTGCCTTCATTGAACGATACCTGACCACTGACGCCGGTCTGGTGCTGGAACAGGAGCCGATGCGCCAGGCGGCCAAAGACGGTGCCATGTCGGCTTTTGTGCACGAAGGCTTCTGGCAGTGCATGGATACCGCCCGCGAACACCAGATGCTGGGCCAGCTCTGGGATTCTGGCAAAGCTCCGTGGACAGCACGTTGGTGATGGCAATCTCCATGTTTACCGACATCTATCGTGGTCGACGGGTGCTGGTTACCGGCCATACCGGATTCAAGGGCTCCTGGCTTTGTGAATGGCTGCTGCAGCTGGGGGCCAAGGTGACCGGCTTCAGTCTGGCGCCCGACACGACCCCAGCGCTGTTCAATGTCCTTGGTCTCGATCGTCGGTTGCATGCCCACCACCTCGGGGATGTGCGCGATCCGGCCGCCGTGTTGCAGGTCATGCAGGCCGCTCGCCCGGAAGTGGTATTGCACCTCGCGGCCCAACCTCTGGTGCGGCTGTCCTACCGCGAGCCGGCGGCCACCTGGGGCAGCAACGTCATGGGCACGGTCCACGTGCTTGAAGCGATTCGCGCTACTCCCTCGGTGCGCGCTTGCGTGGTGGTGACCTCGGACAAGTGCTACGAGAATCGCGAGCAGCTGTGGGGATACCGCGAGAACGAGGCCATGGGTGGCCACGATCCCTATAGCGCCAGTAAAGGCGCCACCGAGCTGGCGGTGGCGAGCTGGCGGCGGTCCTTTTTCCAGGATCCTGCTGGTTGCCGCCTGGCGTCCGGCCGGGCAGGCAATGTCATCGGTGGTGGCGATTGGGCAGCCGACCGCATCGTGGTTGATTTCGTGGCTGCGATCGCTGCCGGACAAACGTTGCACCTGCGTAATCCCCAGGCCACACGCCCCTGGCAGCATGTTTTGGAGCCCTTGTCCGGCTATCTATGGCTGGGGGCAAACCTGCTTGCCGCCGATGGCGCACGCTGTGCCGATGGCTGGAATTTCGGCCCTGCCGACGCCAGCGTTACGACCGTGGGCGACCTGGCCCAACGCATGGTTGCGGCCTGGGGCAGTGGCCAGGTCGACACCAGTGGTCAGGTTGGCCAGCCCCACGAGGCAGGTCTGCTCAAGCTCGATGTCAGCAAGGCCGCGGCCAAGCTTGGTTGGCATGGCATTTGGGATGTCGACCGCACCGTGCGCGAGACCGTACGCTGGTATCAGGCGCACCATCGCGGCGGCAGCGACCTGGCCGCCCTGACCCGCACGCAGATTGCCGACTACGCCGCGACCGCTTTGTCCCAGGCGGTGGCCTGGGCTGATCCTGCCCACTGAAGCCCCTCCCATGACTGACCGCATCGCCCAGCTCAAAGCCGAAATCCTTGCCAAGACCCGCGAACTGGTCGCTCTGCGGGAGGTACCCCGGACTTTCGTTCCGGGCACCACCACCGTCCCCTACGCCGGCCGCGTCTATGATGGTGACGAGGTCGCTGCCGGAGTGGGCAGCATGCTCGACTTCTGGCTGACCCTTGGCCCTGAAGGCGAGGCCTTCGAGCAAGAGCTTGGCGCGCTGCTGGGGGTGCGGCGCAGCCTGCTGGTGAACTCCGGTAGTTCGGCCAACCTCGTTGCCTTCGCCGCCCTC
>JBBQTJ010000442.1:0-2149 GCA_038213315.1 Planctomycetota bacterium | reverse complement strand
GGCGAGTACCAATTCACCAAACCGGTGATCATCCGTGGCAACGTGCGCCGCATCATCGGCATGAAGAGCAACACCTGGGCCGCAAAGGAGCTGGGCAACCAGCCCATGTGGATCTACGAATCGACCACTCAGCCCGCCCTGGAAATAACCTTCATGACCTGCGGACGGCTGGTGCACAACAGCCCGAAGCCGCTGATCCTGCGCACCATGCGCGGCTGCGCCTATGCGGGCAACGCCAAGGGCTGCGGCCCGCTGTTCATCGAGGACGTATGCGCCGGCCCATGGGATTTCACCAACCCGATCAATGTCTGGGCCTGGCAGTGGAACCCGGAGGTCGACAACTACCAGGTCTCGGCCGCCGGCGCCAGCATCTGGGTCTGCGGCTGGAAGACCGAAGGCAACGGCACCCAGTTCGTGCTGAAGGACAGCGCCCTCGAGATCCTCGGCGGGGTGGTTTATCCGCACAACATGAAGGACGGCATCCCGATGTTCAAATTCACGGATTCCGCCGTGGCGATGCTGATCCGCTACTGCAGTTACGGCGGCAAGGGTTCGCCGGACCGGGCCCACGACATCAAGGTGATCGAGACCCACGGCGGCAGCACCCAGCAGACCTCCGAGCTGGCCGAGAGCCTATGGCTGGGGACCGATGCCGCGACCCTGGCCAAGCTGCCCCGCTGGCAGACCAGCGTCGAACGCCAAGGCGTGAAAGTACGTTCCGAGGAGCCACCGCTCGACCGTCTGCTGGTCAAGCCGGAGGCCATCCCCGCCTGGGATGAGCGCCTGCGTCAGCGGGTGGCCGAGCTGGTCAAGGCGCGCAAGGGACCGATGTTCCTGGTCGCCGCCGTCAAAAGCGATGCGGTGGTCCACGACCTGCGGTCCGAGGGCGACCTGACCCTGTTGGTCAATGGCTCGCAGCTGAGCTGGTCGTGGAAGCAATTGACCATGGCTGATCGCGCGCGCCTGGCGGTGGCGTGTCGGCGCCCCTTCGATGCTGGTGACAATGCCCTGGCCGGTTTCTTCCTAATGGCCAATGGCGAGGTGGCCAGGGCCGAAGAATTGCTGGGCATGGCCGGCGACAAGGCCAAGGTCGTGCGCAGCTGCTTTACGGTGGGGTCGGGGCAGCCGCCGGTGGCCGGCGCGGCGACAGCAGCCACCGCCGCAGCCCGGTAAGCACCTTTGACAATTCCTGGCCAGAAGTGATGCGGGTGGCGGTGGTGGCCAAGTCGCCATCGCCGGTGGCGGCCGCCATGACCGCGAGGAATTTCAGCATGGCGGCCGCGCCGCCCTGGGGGTCCTCGACATAACTGAGCATGCGGAACAGATTGAAGCGCGCGGTCGGCTCAAGGGCCATCAGCCGCGGTGGCAGCAGCGGGCTGGTGCGCACCTTGGCCAGGTCCACCGAGTAGGTCTTGGCGATCCGCTCAAGGGTTTCGCCATTGTCGGTGCTGGTGTCGTCCAGGTCGGGCCACTCGGCCACATGGGCCAGGCACTGCAAGATGCGGCTGACCCCGGCCTCGACCCGGGCCAGTTCGCCGAACTCCTTGTGGTGTTCGGACAGCCAGGCGCGGGATTGGGCATCAAGAATACGCATGGACTTGAGGAACTGGCGGAAGCGGCCGAACTCGCGCCAGTCGGCGAGCAGGAAGAATTCACGCGCCACCAAAAGCTCGAACAGCGGGCCGGCGGGATTGGAATTGGCTGGTCGCATGATGCGTTGGGCCCAGACCAGGACCTTGTCGCCCTTGCCGATGGCGGCCTTGATCGAGACGCCGTTTTCCAGGACATAGCGCCGCTCAAGATAGGCGGTTTCGCTCAATTCTTCGCTGCGGATCGCAAACATCGCCTCGCCCACCGTGGGGTGGTACTCGTTGACGATTGGCCCGGTCAGGGTCAATAACTGGTCGCCCATGCCGATGGCAGTGACGAGGGCGGTATCAAGGACGGCGCTGCGGCTCACGGTCTGCAGCATACCACAGGCACGTCGACAGCGCCATGGGACGTTACGCCCGCTCCGGCAGGGAGTCGTGGCGCCGGCACATTGGGTTGTAGCGTGTCGCCCATGGACCCAATCTCCTTCATCGGTGGCGGCAATATGGCCACCGCCATGGTCGACGGCCTCTTGGGCCTGAGCCCTCGCCCCATCATC
>JBBQTJ010000441.1:0-2152 GCA_038213315.1 Planctomycetota bacterium | reverse complement strand
AGCACGTCATTGTCCGGCGCGAAGACATCCCAGGAGAAGGTCACCTGGAAGCGATACGGCACCTGAAAGCTGGCGTCGATGGTGGTCATGGGTGTCGCCTGCCATGGTCACGCCATCCGCTCGACCGGCCAGGGGGGTGATGTGCGCACGCCATGCGCAGGAAACGCTCAGCCTGCAAAAAGGTTCGGCAGTCGCCCGGCCAGCGACCGCAGCGAGCATCATACAGCGGGCTTGGCCGCCTTGGCGCGCGCCACCCGGGCGCGGCGGAAGGACTCGATGGGGTCGGAAATGACCTTGATCATCAGCAGCGACACCGCGATGGCGATGGCCGACACGATCAACCCCGCATAGGACTCCAAACCGTGGCTGGCGATCGTGCGGGCGCAGACCGAGATGATAAGGCCGTGGACGATGTAGATCGGATAGGACAGCTCGCCGATGGCTGCATCAAAGCGCCAGGACTTGGTCAGGGTGAAAATGTAGGGGATGGCCAGGGCGGTGAGACCGAACATCACCCACTTCTTGGCGAAGAAGGGCAGGCCGTTGTTGTAGGGCAAGGCGGCGAACGCCGTGACCAGCAGCAGGTAGCCGATCAGGATGGACAGCAGAACAGCGCGTGAGGGGGCCCCGACGACTTCGATGCGCTTGAGGATATGCCACGACACGGTGCCAAGCAGGAAGACGCCGAGTTCGAAGGGAAAGAAGCGGGACGACCAAGGGTCGGCCGACAGCCCAAACTTCAGATGCATGACCACGCGGAAGGCCAGGCAGGCGCCAATGATAGCCAGGATGATTGGCAGCGGGCGTCGCACGAGGAAGGGTGCGACCGCGTAGAAGGTCAGTTCCAAGGCCAGCGACCAGGCCGCCGGCACCTGCAGCAAGGTCCACAACTGCGGTTCAGCAGAGCGGAAATCGCGGGTGAATTCCAGGTGTCCGGCCGCATTCGCGCCGAGGAACATGACCAGGTCCTGGCCGAAGATGAGCACGTTCGCGATGCCCAGCAGGGCGAAGGTGCCGCCGGACAGGGATGACCAGTTGTCCACCCACGGGGACAGTCTGAGCCAATGTCCGGAGCTGAGACCAATAATGACCGAGATCACCACCGTGGCGAGCAAGACCGTCCAATAGAGCGGGAACAGACGCAGCGCACGATTGCTGGCGAACAGGGCGTAGCTGCCTGGCCCAGTGTACTTCTCATTCAGAATCAGCGTCATGTAGAAGCCGCTGATGATGAAGAACAACTGCACCGCTTGGGGACCACCTATCAGTGGAAAGCCAAAAAAAGGGCCAGTGTGGGCGGCGATCACTGCCAGGGCGAGAAATAGACGAATGCTGCCCACGGGTGCCCCACGAGGTTGGCCACTGGACGGCGGCGCCGATCCAGCGGTGTTTACAGGGGCAGAAGCCTTCCCGGGGCAGGGGGGCGGTCAATGCTGGAGCACCGAGCAGTGGCCCAGTCGGGGTCAGCCCGCCGTGGCCAGGGGCACGGTGGCCGGGCGCATGGCCGTGAAGCCCAGATGCTGGATGGCGGCGTGGCAGATGAAGTCGTGCCAGCCATCGCCTTCGGGCAGCCAGCCGCGTTTGGCCAGGTAGGCAGCGAGGCGCTCGGCATCGGCCACGATGGGGGACGGCACGCTGGCCTCCTGCCAGGGGTGGTCGGCATGGTCGGTCCACGCCAGGCGGATGAGCTTGCCCATCGGCCGGGTTGGGTTGTCATCGTCCGAGGAACCGACCACGATGATCGGCGGGCAGACGCGCTCAGGGCTGCCCTCGGCATTAAAGCGGTAGATGCCGTCAGCTTCGCAGGCGAAAGTGCTGGTGGTGGGCTGCATGGGTGGCTCCGTGGGCGAGTGAACGCACATGGGATGCCAATGATTTCGGGGACAGCTGTCGCGAGGTCGCGGGGTCGCGGGGTCGCGGGGTCGATAGCAGCCCGCAGGCAAACATAGGTGTAGTGTTAATGGGGGCAATGCAGTCGGCTGTTGACCTCGCGACTCCGCGACGCCGCGACCTCGCGACGGCTGTCTACCTCATTCCGCTTCTTCCCTCCGCCAGCCGCCCAGGTCGCGGCCCAGGATCTGCTCGACGGTCTGGCCAAAGAGTTCGCGGATCTGGCCGGTGCTGGTGCTTTGCAGGGCGCGACGGGCCAGGT
>JBBQTJ010000440.1:0-2172 GCA_038213315.1 Planctomycetota bacterium | reverse complement strand
GGTATCCCGCTGGCTCGACGGGCGGAATTGTTCAGGCCTTTCGTGCAGCTCGATCCCGGTGCCGCCCGTCATCATGGCGGCGCCGGCCTGGGCCTGGCCATCACCCATCGCCTGGTGGAGGCCATGGGCGGCGCCATCGTGGTGGGCGATGCGCCCCAGGGCGGGGCCAGCTTCACCATCGATCTGCCCCTGGCCCATGCGGCGCCGCCGGCCCCGGCCTGGCGACCCTTGCTGGGCACCGCCATCCTGGTGGCGGATGGCTGCGCGCCGGCGCGGGCCCAGTTGGCCCACGACCTGGGCACCCTGGGCGCTGACGTCGTGACTGCCGAGGATGGGCCGACAGCCCTACGCCGGCTCGCCACCGCCACCGTGGGCGGGGGGCGGATGCCGCTGGCGATCATCGAACGGAACCTGCCTGGGCTCGATGCCATCGCCCTGGGCCGGGCGGTTGCCGCCGAGCCGGCCTTGGCCTCCACGGTCCTGGTGCTGGCCGCGCCCGCCTGGAGTCCGGCCCTGGCCGAGGTCGCCAGTGCCGCCGCCTGCACGGGGCTGCTGCTGCTGCCGGCCACGCCCGCCGACCTGGTCGAGGTGATCACCGGGGCGCGAACCGGCCAGCGGGGTACCGCACCCACGCAAGCGTCCGCGCGCCGCGCCGGCCATGACCGCCCCAGCCTGACCGGCCGCATCCTGCTGGTCGAAGATCACCCGGTGAATCAACGCCTGGCCGAGTTGATGCTGCGCCAACTCGGCCTGACTGCGATCCTGGTGGGCGACGGGAGCATGGCCCTGGAGATGATGCAGCGCGAGCATTTCGATGCGGTGCTGCTCGACTGTCATCTGCCGGGTCTGGATGGCTATCAGGTCGCCCGCCTGCACCGCGCGCGAGAGAGCGGCGTACACCTGCCGATCATCGCGGTCACCGCCGATGCCCTGCCCGCCGACCGCGCGCGAGCGCTGGCCGCTGGCATGGACGATCACTTGGCCAAACCGTTTACCTTGGATCAGCTGCGGGTGATGCTGGGGCGTTATCTGGAGCGTGGTTGAAAAGCGGTCAGAACTCCATCGACATTCCGAGCAGGGTATCCTGGCGCATGCTCCACTGGTCGTAGCCGGGCTCCCCCTCGGCGCCGTTGGGACGGCCTTCATAGTAGGCGCGCAGGCTCAGGTCGGCGGTCAGGCCGGCGGCCAGTTTGGCGGTCAGGCCGGCGGTGATCAGGTTGGTGACGTGGCCCAGGTCGGAGAACTCGCTCCAGCCCTCGTACTGGCCAAAGAAGTACAGGTGCTCGTTGACGGTGCGCTCGTAGCGCAGGAAGGCCTCCGGGCCGACCTGGAAGCGGTTTTCGACGTCATAGGCTCCGAAGGAATAGTACTGCTGCCCGCGCACGCCCAGGCGCCACTCCAGGCGGTTCTTCTGTGGGAACATATTCTCGTAGAGCTGGCCATAACCGGCCGAGATCCAGGCCCGGCCCGGATCCAGAATGGCTTCCTCGGGCGCGGGGCCGGTGAAGGAGGTCTCATCGCCCCAGGACAGGTAGATGAAATGGGGCTTGGCGAAGCTGCGGCGATAGATGCCGTCGTAGCGGATATTGTCGATGTTCTCGACCCACTCCGTGCTGCCTGACGGGTTATCTTGCTTCTCCTGGCCGTACTCCAGCACCAGTTTGTTCTCGACGGTGTCCTTGCCGCGGGTCCAGTTCACAAAGCCTTCGCCCTTGGCCCGGACCGAGAAGGATTCCGCGGCGCTGTTGATGGTCGAGTCGCGGGAGGCCTCCTGGTTGCTGGCGTAGACGCTGGTTGCGTACAGGCCCAGCTTCAGGCCGCGCGTCCAGGGCCCGGCAGGGGCCGGCGGCGCGGGCGGAGCCGGTGGGACCGCGGGCGCGGCGGCCGGATCAGTGGTCAGGTCGGCAGCCAGCAGGGAGGGAAGGGGGCTCGCGGCCAGCAGCAGGCCCGTGGCGATGAGGCGGAGGGGCGGAGTACGCATAAGGCCTGAATGCGGTGCGCAATGTGCGGTGGATGTCAAGACGCTATGAAGGAACGGTCAATTCAATCGAGGCCGCAGGCCCGCCGCGCCCGCCCCAGGGTCTCCTGCGCGACGGCGCGCGCACGCGCCGCACCGTCGGCCAGCACCCGGTCGACCAGCGCGGGATCAGCCATGATCGCGGCCCGACGGGC
>JBBQTJ010000439.1:0-2186 GCA_038213315.1 Planctomycetota bacterium | reverse complement strand
CGTGACACTCGACGTGCGGACGGGTGAGATTTTCGTCATCATGGGCCTGTCGGGGTCGGGCAAATCCACGCTGGTCCGCTGCCTGTCGCGGCTGATCGAGCCGTCGGGCGGCGAGATTCTGTTCAACGGGCAGGACCTGCTAAAGGCCAGCGCGTCCGAGATGATCGAAATCCGCCGCCACCGCATGGGCATGGTGTTTCAGCATTTCGCCCTGCTGCCGCACCTGACGGTGCTACAGAACGTCGCTTTCCCGCTGGAAATCCAGGGCATCGCCCGTGAGGTGCGCGAGGCCCGCGCCCGCGAAATAACCACCCTCGTCGGTCTGAAAGGCCGCGAGGATTACTTTCCCCGCCAACTCTCCGGTGGTCAGCAACAGCGCGTCGGCATCGCCCGGTCCTTGGCCGTGGAACCCGAATTGTGGTTCCTCGATGAACCCTTCTCGGCGCTCGATCCGCTGATCCGGCGCGAGATGCAGGATGAATTCCTGCGCATCCAGAACCAGTTGCACAAGACCATCGTGTTCATCACCCACGACTTTGACGAGGCGATCCGTCTGGCCGACCGCATCGCCATCATGAAGGACGGCGCGGTGGTGCAGATCGCCACGCCCGAAGAACTGGTGCTGGCCCCGGCGGATGACTATGTCGCCGCCTTCACCGCCCATGTGCCGCGCGCCAAGGTGGTGACCATCGGGCGCATCATGTCGCCGGTCACGGATGGCCCGGTTGC
Organism: Planctomycetota bacterium; assembly: GCA_038213315.1. Taxonomy (GTDB): domain Bacteria; phylum Planctomycetota; class UBA11346; order UBA11346; family UBA11346; genus JBBQTJ01. Next base: position 1,457 of record JBBQTJ010000439.1, on the reverse strand, counting down.
AGGCCACCTGCCCGCCTCGGCGCGCGTCGAATCGGTGGCCGACCGGATCGAAGCCGCTGCCCTGCCCCACGCCGTGACCGCCGACGACGGCACCGTGGTCGGCCATATCACCGCCCGTTCCGTGATCGACGTGCTGATCGGGCGCGGCAAATGACCCGTCTGCTGTGGCCTGCGCTGTTCGCGATCAGCCTCGCCCTTGCCATCCTGTCCGCCCAACTGCCCGGCTGGCTGCTGCTGCCCCCGGCGGCGATCCGGATCGACCTGGCCGGGGCCACCAGTGCCGCCATGCGCTGGCTGGTCGAGGATGCGACCTTCGGGCTGTTCACCGTCAAGGAAGCCACCCGCGCCATCGCCGCCGTGATCGAAGTGCCCTACGACGCCGCCCGCATCCTGATCGTGGAAGGGGTCACCGATGGCAAGGGCAGGCGCGCCGCCACCATCGTCCCGCCGATATCGTGGATCGCCGTCATCGCGGCGATGGTGGCTTTGGGCGTCTACGCGCGGGGCTGGAAGCTGGGCCTGCTGGTCGGCGTGCTGTTCCTGTATCTGGCGGTGTTCGGCCAGTGGGAAAGTGCCATGACCACGCTCGCCTCGATCATGATCGCGGTGCCGCTGGGTGTCGCGGGGGGGCTGGCCCTTGGCATCGGCGCCTTCCTTTCGCCCGCCTTCAACCGCGCCCTGTCGCCGGTGCTCGACCTGATGCAGACGGTGCCGACATTCGCCTACCTCGTGCCGATCCTGTTCCTGTTCGGCTTCGGCCCGGTCGCCGCCCTGATTGCCACCGTGATCTACGCCATGCCCCCGATGGTGCGGATCACCACGCTGGCGCTGCGCTCGATCCCGCCCGAATTGCAGGAATTCGGTCGCATGGTCGGCTGCACCCCGGGCCAGGCGATGCGCAAGGTGCTGCTGCCGGTGGCGCTGCCCGACCTGATGGTCGGGGTCAATCAGGTCATCATGCTGTCGCTGAACATGGTGATCATCGCCTCGATGATCGGCGCAGGCGGCCTCGGGTCCGACGTGCTGAACGCGCTGCGCAGCCTCAAGATCGGCGCTGGCATCGAGGCGGGGCTTGCGATCACCGCCCTCGCCGTGGCCCTTGACCGTCTGTCGCAGGCACTTGCCGAACGGTCGGGGCAGGGCGATGTGACCCATGGCCCGTGGATCAAACGGCACCCGAAAACCGTCATGGTGCTGGTGCTGATCGTCGTCACCGGGATCATCGGGCTGTTCCTGCCCGCCGTGCAGACCTATCCGAAAGAGGCGATGCTTTCGACGAAAACCTTCTGGTCCGACCTCGTGGAATACATCAACGTCAATTACTTCGACCAGATCGAGGCGTTCAAGGATGCGATCCTGCTCAACGTCCTGTTGCCGGTCAAGCGGTTCCTGCTGGCCCTGCCCTGGCCTTGGGTGCTGGCGCTGGTCACGCTGGCCGGGTGGCAGTTCGGGCGCAC
>JBBQTJ010000438.1:0-2189 GCA_038213315.1 Planctomycetota bacterium | reverse complement strand
CCCTTGGTGGGGGCGAGGCGCGGATCCCGCAGGCGCCGCAGGTGGCCATAGACGGCGGCGGTGTCGCGACCACCTGTGTCGGCGCAGAGCCGGGCGATACGCATGGCGCCACCACCCTGGCGTGGCCAGTCGCGCGCCAGCAGCTTCGCCAACTCGTCCCACGGCTCTCGGTCCCGCGGGCTGCCCTGAATTACCACATGGTCGACAAGCCAGGAGGAGAAGCCCTCGGCCCAGCCCCAGACGTCGCATTCCAGGCGGTCATCCTGCACGTCCACGCCCGCGGTGAGCACCAGCGCGCCGGTAGGCACCACGCCCATGGCGAAATCCTCACGGCGCTCGACTAGGCGTTCCCAATCCGGCGCCTCGCCCTGCTCCTGCCAGGTCTCGCCCAGGACCGTGTTCTTGAAGGTCTTGATGTCCTCGGGCTTGCCCTGGGCCGCCTCCCAGTCCCGCGCGATCTGCTCCCAGGAGAGCCAGCCCACTGGCGAATACAGCGCCGAGATGTGAAAGCCGATGGTGTGCGGGTCCTGGCCCTCGGCCGTTGCACGCCATTCCCCGCCGGCGAGCATGGCGGTTTTGTCGTGCTCGGCCATGGGGTGGTCGCAGGCGGAGCAGTGATACCGGGCCGTGTCCGGCGCACCCTTCTCCCAGACGAGACTCTCGAACTTCAGCCACTGCATCTCGCCGCAGGCCGGGCACGGCACAAAGAACCGCCGCTGGTCGGAGGCCAGATACTCCCGCTCGATGCGGCTGCGGCCAGCGATGGTCGGCGTGCTGACCAGAAAGGCCTTGCGCCGCCAGCCGAAGGTCCGAGCCCGAGCCTCGGCCAGTGCAATGGGATCACCCTCGCCAGCGACATCGCCGGGATAGGCGTCCACTTCGTCGAGAAACAGGAACCGCGCCGTCATCGAGCGCAGGCCGACCGCGCTGTTGGCGCCCGTCAGCACCAGGATGCCGCCCGGGAATTCCTTCGACAGCATGGTGTTGCCGCTGTCCCGCGCACGGGCCGGGGCCACGCGCTCCCGCAGCGCCGGCGTTTCCTCCAACAATGGGTCAATGCGTTGCCGGGAAAAACGCTTTGCCAGTTCCACGGTGGGCTGCACCGCCAGCACCGGTGCCGGTACGTGGTGCATGATGTAGCCCAACCAGCAATTACCACTTTCTGTCGCGCCGACCTGAGCGCCCTTCATGAAGACCACGCGCCTGGCCGGATGCACCGCGGACAGCGCGTCCATCACATCCTTCAGATATGGCGTGCGGCTGGTCCGCCAGGGGCCGGGCTCGGCCGAGGCACGACTGCCGAGCATGCGATGCCGCTCCGCCCATTCCGACACGGTGAGCTGCGGCGGTGGACGCAGCATGGCGCCGACGCGATGGCGCACATGCTCACGGCTGCGAAGACCAGTCCCCTCCGAGGCCTGCTGGATCGAAGCGATCGGCCGCCTCCGTGAGCAGGTCGTTGATGTGGCTCTGCAAGATGGTCTGCAGCAGATGCGGGTCGACGCTGATCTCGGCCGCGATCAGGCCCGAGACACGCGCCGGCCAATTCAGCAGCGCGTCACGCATGGTGCTGCCGATTTCGTCGAGCGCGGCATTGGCTTCGGTAACGTCGAGCAGGCGGCGCTTGGTTTCGTCCAGCGAAAGGCGCTGCGCCTCGACCTTGAGGGCGAGCTGCGCGACCTTCAGCCGGGCGAAGGGGGTGGCATCGCCGCTGCCGACCAACGGCGAGCGGGTGGGATCAGCGGTCTCGGTCAGGAGGCGGCGGGTCTTGTCGATGTCCCAACTGCCGTCCGGCTCGCGGGCAATGCGGCCCGACCGCTCTGCCTTGTGCATCGCGGTATCGCTCAGCCCGATGCGACGGGCGGCCTCGCGGGTTGAGGAGGTCAGTTCCGGCATGGCGGCGACCTCCCGCCGCGCGTGTTGGCGATGCTGGCCTTCTCAGAGGGGACGAAGGGCGCGCTGGCGGGCGGCCTCGAAGGCGGCATTGGCGGCGGGCCAATCCAACGTGGCGCTGTCGCCGAGGATTTGCACGGGGGCGACGGCCACGCGGCGGCGCGACCAGTAATTGCCGTCGAGCGTGGCCAGCCAGCCCGCGAGGCCCTGCGCGGCGAGCGCCGCGGCGGCAGCTTCGACTTCCGCCTCGCTGGGCGGTGCAGCCCGGCCCATCGTCACGTGCCGGCCATCCTGCG
>JBBQTJ010000437.1:0-2194 GCA_038213315.1 Planctomycetota bacterium | reverse complement strand
AGCGAGATGGACCACGTGGTCTTCATCAAGTTCACCCAGCCGGAAGCGGCCAGCTGACCACCCTCAGCGGAAGGCCCGCGGCTGGCCGGTGGCTTCCACCACCGACAGCCACAGGTCACCGTGGGTGTCCACTTCTTTGCGTGTGCGCGTCGCCAGTTCCATTGGCAGGTGCACGAAGCGATTGTGCCAGCGACCGATGAGCATGCGGGTATTGCCGGCCATGGCCGCGTGCACCGCGTTGCGGGCCATGTTCCAACAATAGACGCTGTCAGACGGCGAGGCCGGCACGCTGCGGATATGATAACTGGGATCCAGGTACTTGAGGTTCAACGGCAAGCCGCGTTCGCGGAAGTGGGCAGTGATGGCATCGCGCAGCACCACACCGATGTCGCCGAACTTGGCGTTGCCGCTGGCGTCGGTGCCTCCCGGACCACTGGCGAACAACTCTTGGCCGGCACCCTCGGCGACCACCACCACCGCGCTGCCCAGGCGGTCGAGACGACGCTCCAACACTGCCAGCAAACCGTTGGGGCCTTCCAGGGTGAAGGGCACTTCGGGGATCAGCACGATGTCCACCTCGGTGGAGGCGAGGGCCGCATGGCAGGCGATGAAGCCCGAGTGCCGGCCCATCAATTTCACCAGGCCCACGCCGCGCGGGGCGCCCTTGGATTCCACGTGGGCGCTGCGGATCACCCCAACCGCCTCAGAAAATGCCGTCTCGAAACCGAAGCTGCGGTCGATGAACTGGATGTCGTTGTCGATGGTCTTGGGCACGCCAACCACGCCGATCTTCAGCCCACGTCGGGCGATCTCGTCAGCGATGGCCATGGCGCCACGGATGGTGCCATCGCCCCCGACCACGAAGAGCACATGGATGCCCAGGGCGACCAAGCGATCGACCGCCGCCACGGCATCCTGCCGGCCGCGGGACGAGCCCAGCATGGTGCCGCCGCGGTGATGGATGCTGGCGACCGCCGCCGGATCCAGCGGGATCGGCTCATGGCCATGCTCTGCTGACAGGCCTTCGTAACCGTAACGAAAACCCAGGATCCGCCGCACGCCATAGCTCTGCCATAATTCCAGCACCAGGCCGCGGATGACATTGTTCAGCCCGGGACAAAGCCCCCCGCAGGTGACGATGCCGCAGCCCATGGCCGTGGGCTCGAAATAGATCCGGTCCCGAGGCCCGGCCAGCTCAAACGCCGGGCGCTCGGCGATCAGCCCCTGATGCGTCCCCAGGGCGGACAGGCGGTCATCCAGCAGGATGCGGTCGGCCTCGCCAACATAATGCAGCGCCCGCTCGCCCAAAATCCCCGCCACCGGCGAGGGGAAACGGCAGGTGCCCAGGTCGGTGATGGCCAGATCGCGCGGCGTCAGCAGGTCAGAGGACATGCCGCGAGGATGCCCACCGGCACGGACAAGGCAGTGCTGCGGCGGGATGCAGCGGGGTGGGCTATGGCCCGTGGTCCTCGCCCCAGAAAAAGTCACCTCGACTGTCCATGTGCTGCCGCTGCACGCCTGCCGACGCAGTGGCGATCCGCAGGGTTGACCAACGATGCACAATATCCCCAGTGTCCTCGCTTACGGCCAGAGGCAGGTGGTCTGCGGTGACCTCGTCGTCGACATAGGTCGGATGGGGAGCCTGGGCGCAGATCTGTTGCCAGGTCCAGGATTGTGCGAGCGCGGTGTGGATGAGCACCTGCTGCGCGGCCTCTGACCGCGGCGTGGCGCGTCCAGCTAGCACGGCGACACCGAGCCCGACGAGCCAACGCCAGACTCTTACCCCGGCACCGTCGCCCGGAAACGCGCCCCGCCGAGGGGCGAATCCTCGATGGTCAGGGCACCGCCGTGCAGCTGCACCACCGTGTAGGCGACGGCCAGGCCCAGCCCGGTGCCTTGTTCGCGGGTGGTATAAAATGGGGTGAAAATGCGCTGCCGTTCGGCGGCGGGCACGCCTGGGCCGTTGTCGTCGACAATGATGGCGACGCCGTCGGCGTGGTGTTCGATGGTCACGGCGACCACCCCGGGGTTGGTGCCGGCTTCGCTGACTGCATGGGTGGCGTTCTGCACCAGATTCAGCAGCACCTGGCGCAGCTGGATGCTGTCCAAGGATAGTTCACCGCCGTGCCAGCGGTCGATCAGGCGCAATTCCGGCACTGGGCCGTCGTTGCCGTCGCTGCCGTCGCGACAGCGC
>JBBQTJ010000436.1:0-2208 GCA_038213315.1 Planctomycetota bacterium | reverse complement strand
TCGTGCCGCGCCTTGATGGCCTTGGCCACGCGCCTCGGCGTGCCGCTGCCACCCGAATGCGGGGTGGTGCTGTGGAGCGAGACCGGCTGCGCCGCCAGTGACCGTATTTTCGAGGTGAGCCGTCGCGCGGGTGAGGCGGATCCGCAACGCTTCCCCTATACCTTGCCCACCGCCCCGGTGGGCGAGTTGAGCATCCGCATGAAGCTGCATGGCCCGGGCCTGCACCTTGCCAATTGCGATGAGGCCTTCGCGCGGGCCGTAGCGGCAGATCTGGTCGGTGACAACGCGCCCGCGGTGCTGCTGGCGCGGGTGGAAGTTGATGTACAGCCCGTGGCTGCATGGGCGGAGCTGCTGGTTACCGGCTGATCGGTGTCCCGGTGGAAGAGATTGTGGAAAACTTTCCATATTATTTTCCCCTCCCACCGGGGACATTGTCGGCCAAGCGGAAAATTCACTCATTTACGCATGCAAGTTTACGGTCCTTGGGAAATTGATGCGGATGAAGCACGGTGGAAAACAGGCGGGAAAGAGAGTCGGGACGCCCGCTTGATCGCCCCTATGGTCCGCGCCGGAGGACCTGATGGCCGACGCGATGCCGGATGAGGGTGGGCGCCGCGGCCGGCGCGACCGCAGCGACGCGCCACGGCGTGAGGTGCCGCGCGAATTGCCCCACAACCTGGAGTTGGAGAAGGCCGTGCTGGCGGTGCTGTTGGACGGCCGTCACGCCACCGCCATGCATAAGGTGCGGGCCCTGGTCGAGCATCCCTTGGGCTTCTTCCATCGTGACCATCGCATGGTCTACCTCGCTTGCCTGGAACTGGACGACCAGGGTCATCGGGTCGATGGCCAGTCAGTCGCCGAACTGCTCAGCCGCTATCCCTTCCAGGCCATGCTCGAACGGTTACGCAAGCAGCAGATGCTGCTCGATGGCGACCAGCTCGATGCCCTGGGCCGCGCCCGCTTGAAGGAATTGTGGCGGCGTGAGCAGGATGAGACCGCGGCCCCCGAGGACAGCGCCTTGGCGGCGATGGGCGGTTTCAGCGCGATCGATGATCTGATGGAGGCGTTCGGCGCTGCGGCCAATCTCGATCGCAACGTGGTGCTACTGTGGGATTATCATCTCAAAAGGCGCTACATCACCCGGCTGCAAACGCTGTGCGACAAGGCCTACCGCACCACTGACGAGTTTCCCCGTCTGGTCGATGAGGGCAACCAGACCATGCTGGATCTGGGCAAGGGCAGCAAGACCAGCAATGTCGTCGGCATCAGCGAGGCGGTGGATGAAACCCGCGATGCCATCCAAAAGGCCAGCGAGAATGCCGATGCCGGCGTGCGGACCGGCATTCCTGAGCTGGATGACAGACTCATGTCCCTGCGCCCGGGCGGACTCTACATCCTGGCGGCCCGCCCGGGCGTGGGCAAAACGTCCTTTGCCCTGAAGGTGGTGTCGAACATCGCTGGCCACACCGACACGCCCACCGGGGCGCTGTTCTTCAGCCTGGAAGTCGATCGCGTCGATCTGGTCCGCAAGCTGATCTCGGCCGAGGCCGGCGTCGAGTTCCGTGGACTTGAAACCGGCAATTTGGAAGCGCACGAGGTGGAACTGGTCGCCGATACCACCACCCGGCTGAAGGCCTGGTCCCTGGACCTGATGGACGTCAGCGATCTGACCGTGGCCGGGCTGCGCTCGGTGGTGAAGCGGCGCATGTTGGAAACCAATGGGAAGCTGCGGGTGGTGGTCATCGACTATCTGCAGTTGCTCGGCTCGACCCGGCCAGACCACAGCGAATACGAGAAGATCAGCGAGATCAGTCGCGTGCTCAAGATCCTGGCCCGCGAACTGCGCATCCCGGTGGTGGCCTTGTCGCAGATGTCCCGCGACAGCGAGAAGGGGGCCGGCAACGCCTCGCGCGAACCGCGGTTGTCCGACCTGCGTGGTTCCGGCTCCATCGAGCAGGATGCAGACGCGGTGATCTTTCTGCACCGCAGTGACACCAATGACGGCAGCCGTCCGGACACGGTGCGCAAGATCAAGGTGGTCATCGCCAAGAACCGCTTCGGCCCCACTGGTGCCTTCGCCATGGACTTCTTCCCGGCCAAGATGCGTTTCGCCCCGGCCGCCCTGGACGAACCCGAAGAGCACGAAACCGTCACCCACGAACGCACCGTGCGGAAGGACCGCTTCCAGACCGCCCCCGCCGGGGAAGA
>JBBQTJ010000435.1:0-2222 GCA_038213315.1 Planctomycetota bacterium | reverse complement strand
TCCCTGCTGATCGGCCTGATTATCGGCGCGGTGTCGGGCTATTTCGGCGGCTGGGTCGACCTGCTGCTGCAACGAGTGGTCGAAATCATGATGTGCTTCCCCACCTTCATCCTGGTGCTGGCGGTGGTGGCGATGACGTCGCGGGACATTTTCATCATCATGCTGGTGCTGGGCCTGACCGGCTGGGCCGACATTGCCCGGCTGGTGCGTGGCGAGTTCCTGGCCCAGGCAGTGCGCGACTACGTGGTGGCGGCGGAAGCCATGGGCCTGCCGCGCTGGCGCATCATGTTCCGCCATATTTTGCCCAATACTGCCGCCCCGCTGCTGATCACCGCCACCTTCGGTATCGCCGGGGCCATCGGCATCGAGGCAGGTTTGGCCTTCCTGGGGCTGGGTGATCCCACCGTGGCCAGCTGGGGCGGCTTGCTCAACCAGGGTCGCGAAAACATCCGCTATGCTTGGCTGATCTATACCCCGGGCTTGGCGATCTTCGTCCTGGTGCTGGTCCTGAATCTGATCGGCAATGGCCTGCGCGAGGCCCTCGATCCCCGCGCGCAACGATAAGAGGCTGCCATGTCCGCTCCGCTCCTCAGCTTCGATGATCTGCACGTCACCTTCGCCTTGCGCGATAAACAGGTGCAGGCTGTCCGTGGCCTGTCGCTCAGCATCGCGGCGGGTGAGGTGGTGGCCCTGGTGGGCGAGTCCGGTTCGGGGAAGAGCGTGTCGGCGATGAGCATCCTGCGCCTGTTGCAGGAACCGCCGGCGACCTATCCCAGCGGCGGGATCACCTGGAAGGGCGAGGCAGTGCTGCGCATGGATGCCCGGCGGCTGCGGAAGTTGCGCGGCGGTGAAGTGGGCATGATCTTCCAAGAGCCGATGTCAGCCCTGAATCCCACCTGGACCTGCGGGGCCCAGGTGGCCGAGGCATTGGAGCTGCACACCTCCCTGGCACCGGCGGCGCGACGGGCCCGGGTGGTGGAACTGTTCCAGCAGGTCGGCATCCCCCAGGCCGCGACGCGGGTCGACCAGTATCCCCATGAACTGTCCGGCGGCATGCGCCAACGGGTGTGCATCGCCATGGCCCTGGCCTGCGGGCCGCAGCTGCTGATCGCCGATGAGCCCACCACCGCCTTGGACGTGACCATCCAGGCCCAGATTCTTGACCTGTTGCGGCGTCTGCAAGCCGACACCGGCATGGCCATCCTGTTCATCACCCATGACCTGGGGATTGTCCGCGATCTGGCCCATCGGGTGGTGGTGATGCGCCATGGTCAGGCGGTGGAGCAGGGCTTGGTCGCCGACGTATTTGCGAACCCAACGCATCCCTATACCCGCGCCCTGTTGGAGTGCCGCCCCCGCCTGGACCGGCGCCGGGCCCATCTGCCGACCGTCGAAGAGGTCATGGGCACCCCGTAATCTCCGGCGTTTTCCAGGAGCGCCGAGTTGCACTCGGCCCGGGGCAATCAGTGGTCCGATTCTTAATCGCGCAAAAAGGCAAGCCGAGTACAACTCGGCGCTCCCAGGAGACGGCCCCCAGGGGCCCCATCGACACTTCCGAAAGAGGGGACTAAGATCCCGCGTCCCTGTCCGTGGTAGGAATGTGCAGATGTCCGTCGAGCCGCCTTCTGATCTGGCGTTATTACGACGGTACCATGCCGCCCAGGACCTGGATGCCGTGCAGCAACTCATCGATCGCCATCAGACGTCGCTGCTGCGCCTGGCTTCGGCCATGGTGGCCGACCACCAGGTTGCCCAGGACGCAGTTCAGGACGCCCTGCTGGCTCTGGTCAAGCAGCGCGAGGTTTTACTGAACGCCGTCGATCGCCCCCACCTGGGTGGCTGGCTGGCCACGGTGGTGCGCAATGCCTGCATCGATCACCTGCGTCGTCCACGGCTGGTCACCGCGGCGGCCGAGGTCGCGGCCGAGCTGCCCCCCGAGTCCGCCAGCGCCGACAGCGAATCCGCGCACCAGATCTGGTCGGCGGTGGATACCCTTCCCGAATTGCACCGTGCGGCCGTGCTGCTGCGCTATCGCGACGGGCTCAGCTATGCGGATATCGCCAGCGCCCTGGACAAAACCGTGAACCATGTGGGGGTCCTGCTGCACGAGGGCCTCGCCCGATTGCGCGGCTCGCCCCAATTGCAATTGCAGGTGGAGGCCTCGTCATGAGCACTCCCGTTGATATCCGCCTGCTGCTGACCGCCTATGCGGACGGCGCCCT
>JBBQTJ010000434.1:0-2235 GCA_038213315.1 Planctomycetota bacterium | reverse complement strand
GCCGGCCTGCTGTGGCTGGAATGGGATAGTTTGGTAGGCGACCTGGAAGGGCGCGTCTCGCAGCTGACCCGCTGGGTGGTCGAGGCCCAGCGGGCCGGCCTGCGCTATGGCCTGCGTCTGCCCGGTTTCAGTCGCGAGCCGGACCACGGCGCCGAGCATTATCATATCTGCCTGCAAGCCCTGGCCTGTCATGGCCTGCGCGACGCGGGCCGCTAACCATGCTGCGCGATCCCTTGGCGGTGCATTGGACCACGGTGGCGTGGCTGTTGGCCGGCCTGACGCTGGCGACGCTGCCTTTTCTGGACGTGTTGCCAATCTGGCTGACGCCCCTGCTGGTAGGCATGGGCGTGTGGCGTCTGCGGCTCAGCATGCAGGGCAGGCCGGCGCCCAGTGGCCGGATCCGCGCGGCGGTGGCGGTGGCGCTGATCTCGCTGCTGGTGCTATCTGGAAAATATGGCCTGGGCCTGCAGCCGGCCCTGCCGCTCTTCGTCACCTTTCTGTGGATCAAATTGTTCGAGTTGAACACGCCGCGAGATGTGCACATGGCGGTCTTCCTCAGCTTCTTCCTGTTGGCGGGGGATCTGATGGCCAATCCCAGCCTGCTGCACTGGGTCGCCTGCATGACCGCCGGTACGGTGCTGCTGGGGGCGATGGCGCATTTCCATCTGGGCAGCGAGGCGCGGCGCGGCGGCGGCCCCGGCTGGCGCGCCCTGCGCCTGGGCGCCCTGATCGGGGCCCAGGGCCTGCCGGTGGCGGTGGTGCTCTTCCTGTTCATCCCCCGGCCGGACTTCGCCCTCTCGCCGCTGGAATCCCAGGCGCGGGTGGGCATCAGCGACACCATGAATCCCGGCGAGGTGGCGCGCCTGGCCGAGGACCAGTCGGTGGCCTTTCGGGTCGAGTTCCCCCGTGGGACGCCGCCAGCCCTGGCTGATTGTTATTGGCGTGGCCTGGTGCTCAGTGCCATTGATGGGGATGTCTGGCGCGCTGCCCGCCGTAACGACAACGATGGTGAACCACCCACGGTGTTCCAACCTGACGGGGCGGTGGAACTGGTGCAGGAAGTGACCCTCAATCCTACCGCGAAAAAATGGGCCTTTGCGCTGGATGTGCCGGTCCAGCCCTTGGACCCGTTCCTGCGGCTGCACTCTGGTGCGGTGCTCGAGGCGCAGAGCAACATCAACGGCGCCGTGACCTATCGGGTCGCCAGCGCGACCATGGCACAGGTGATCGACAACCTGGAACCGCCGCAGCCGCAACTGAGGATCAATCGCGATCCGCGGCTATTGGACCTGGCCATGCAGTGGCGCGCTAGCGGCAACGGCGATCCCGCCGCCATCGCCCAGGCCGGACTGGACTGGGTCGGGGCGAACGGCTTCCGCTACACCCGCGAACCGGGTGCGTTCAACGGACCTTTCATCGCGCCTTTTCTGTTCGAGCGTAAAGCGGGCTTTTGCAGTCACTATGCGGCCGCCTACGCCCTGGTCTTGAATCTGGCCGGCGTCCCAGCGCGAGTGGTGGTGGGATATCATGGCGCCGAGACCAACCCCTTCGGCAACTTCATGGTGGTACGCCAATCCCACGCCCATGCCTGGACCGAGGGCTGGTGGCTGGGCTCGTGGCACCGCATCGACCCCACCGAGATGGTGACCGAGACCGATCCCGATGGCCGCAATGTCGCCCCCGAATTGGCCGCCGCCGCGCGCGCCCGGCAGCAGGATCCGGGCCGCCTTGGCAGTTTGATGAAAAACGTCCGGCAGCGTTGGGACTGGGTCGAGGCGCGTTGGAACCGCTGGGCTCTGGGTTATGACAAAGATACGCAGATGGGCCTGTTGGAGCGCTTCGGCCTGCACTTCGCCGGCATGGGCGGCACCATCGCCCTGATCGTGATGGCGGTGACCGGCTTAAGCCTGGCCCTGGGCGTGATGGCCCTGGTGATGTCCCGTCGTCGCCGGGCCCAAGATCCCCTGGTACGTGGCTGGCAAGACCTCTGCCGCCGCATGGCCAAGGTCGGCGTCACCCGCGAACCCCACGAAGGTCCCGCCACCTTTGGCCGTCGGGCCGCAACCAGCCTGCCCCATCATGCCGCGGAGCTGCTGGCCCTCACGGCGGAGTATGCCCAGCTGCGGTATGCGCAGCCGGCCAACCCCGTCGGCGATCGCCGCGCCTGGTTGCGCCGTGTTGCCCGCTGCCGTCCCATCCGCCCCGCCGCGCGCTGACTGCCCGTTGCCCCGCGCG
>JBBQTJ010000433.1:0-2236 GCA_038213315.1 Planctomycetota bacterium | reverse complement strand
GGGCGGGTGGATGGTATCAGGAAACGGGTGGAAGGGATGATGGCGTGATTGGAGTCGATGTGCCGTCGGCCCGGGTCGACGGCGCATCGGCACGTACGCGGTGATCGGGACCGGGCTGGACCAATTGATCTACCCAGCCGGCCGACGCCCCGGGCAGGCTGTCATAGGCAGGGATGTACGGCTTCAGATCCAGCACCGGCGTACCCTCAAGCAGATCGATGCCGCGCACATGCAGGTGCGTTCCATAGATGCTGATGATGCGCAGGGCCGACATGCCAATGGGATTGGGACGGTCGGGGCTGCGGGTGGCGAATACGCCGCGCTTCACCGTGTCGCGCGGCGGGATTAATTGCTGCTTCCAGCCGTGGGAATGATGGAACCAGAACAGGGCCCAGACATAGTCGAAACCTGCCAGTGAATGCAGGGTGTTTTGCAGGCCTGGCCGCAGCACGATCACCCCGTCGCGGGGCTCACCCACGCCGGGCTGCCGCGGCGCCTCTTCGCGGAATTGAAAGGGCGTGCGCGCCACGCCGATCGGCCGCAGCGGCAGCGCCTCAAGTTCTGGCGGCAGGCTGAACGGTCGCACCTGACGGCGGAAATGCGTGGGTGACCTGCGCGTCATCGGCGCGACCGGGCCATCGGCTCAGCGCTTGACGCCCACGTCTTTGGCATGGTCATGGTTCAGGACGATGACGCAGGACGAGGTTATCACCAGAAGGTTCTTCCTATCGATGCGCGGGCTGCGCAGCCGCTCGGGGAGGAAGCCGGCGCGTTTCTCATCCCAGCGCAGACTGCCCCCATTGCCTGAAGACACGAAGTTCAGGTAGTTCACCTGCCAGGGCCCCTCGGGGTAGCCTTCCAGTCCAGCCTTGGGGACATTGGCGGTCACCAACCGACCCGCCGCCACCGTCGCCAAACCAGTATCGCCATCGGCGATGAAGGTGTCGTCCTTGCGTACGCGGAAGCCATCGACCCCGATCACCACCCCCAGGTCCACCAACTCCCCCTTTCTGACTCCGGTGATGACCACGTGCTCGTCGCTGCCGACCATGACCAAGCGGCCCTCGATCAGGGCGGCATCGCGGGGATTTATCCGCCTGTCCAGTGGCAATTCCGCGGTCTGCTGCTTGAGGAAGAACCGCCCAAGCGAACCCTGAAAGGTGAACCGGCCGTCGACCCCCGCGAACCACGAAAAAGGCAGATGATAGTGCTGCGGCTCACCGTTGTCGATGCGGTTGGTCACTTCGCCGGTCAGGGCGTCCACATCAATCTGCATGGTGGCCGAACCACCCCTGAGACGCTGTCGCGACGGATCGGCGTGGAAGTTCCAGAAATTGTAACTGCCCTCTGGTAGCCGCAGATCAACCACCGTGCGCTGCGCGGCATCGGCATTGGCCAGCACGATCTGATACTTGGTTTTGCTGCCTTCGCCGTCCGAGCGCAGCACCCAGGGTGGCGCCACCATGCGCGCTTGGCCAGGGCCCTGCCAGAGCACCTGCCCTGCGGCATCCAAGAATGCGGTGACTGGACCCATCTCGACCCGGGTGCGCCCCGATTCTGCCCGCACCCCGCTGATCGGGGTGGCGAAGGGCGCACCGAGGGTGGTCACACCGGGCTGGTCCTCAGAGAGATCAAGCAGGCGGACCTGGGATGAGGCATTCCATAGGAAACAGGTGGCATAGCGACTAGTGTCCACGGCCAACTGATGGGTGAAAGCAAAGGCAGGGGCCGCATTGGGCTTGGCGATCAAGTCAGACCACCGCCAGCACCAGGTGGTGGCAGGTTGGTCGCCTTGCTGCCGGTCGCTCGCGGGGTCATCACCGGTCACCCGCTTGGCTCCACCGCGATTCTGCACCAAGAGCCAGGTGCCGACCGTCGCCAGCTCGGGATTGTTGCCAATGTCGGCCGGTGGTTGCAGCGGTTGCAGTTGCCCGGTGGGACCCACCAGACTGGCACCTTTGCCTGGTTCAACGATGGCGATCCAGCCAGGACCATTCGCCCAGTCGGACACCCGCCGACGCTGTTCCTCAACCAGCAGCGCCGTGCCATCGCCATCACCGATCAGGAGCCACGACCCCTTGGCTCCGATGGCCAAGGCCCGGACGGCATTGTCGACCCAATGCATGTCTTCCCCGACGCAAACCTGGACGCCCCGGCGCTGTCTGAGGCCATCGTGCAGGCCGATGGCGATGGCACTGCCGTCATTCGCGACCACACAGCCATCATGCAGTTGCAG
>JBBQTJ010000432.1:0-2258 GCA_038213315.1 Planctomycetota bacterium | reverse complement strand
TGCCACCCGCGACCATTTCCACCAGCGGGTCAGCTGGCAGGTCTGGTACCAAGGCACGCGCGAGCAGCCCACCTTGGCGGCCCTCAGCCAGGTCTTCGCCGTGGCCGCCCTGGTGCTGTTGGCCGGCAACCTGCTGTTCGTGCTCATCACCCTCATCTACGGCCGGCGCCCCGACCAGCGCGGTCTGGGTCTGGCGGCCCTGTTGTCGCCCCTGTATTGGGTGCTGATCGCGCTGGCCGGCTGGAAGGGCTTGTGGCAGCTGATCGTCAAGCCGCACTATTGGGAAAAGACCCTGCACGGGTTGGATCAGCACTGACCGACATCGGCTTCACGCGGCCGCAACCGGGCCTTGACCTGATCTTTACCTGACGGCCCACCGTGGCGGTGTGATGGTACCCTCGTCCGCACCAACTGCCGTACGGCGACCCCATCGCGAGGAGGCGCCCCCAGCTGACGCCGAACTGCTGCCGGTGGGCGAGTCGGCGGTGCTGCTGGCGGATCCGGACCCGGTCGCGGTGCAGGTGCTGCAACGCATCATCGAGAAACACGGCGTCGTGGTGGTGTGCGCCGTAAGCTTGGCCACGGCCTGGCAGCGCTTCGTCGCGGACCGGCGCTGCCGCATCGTGTTGCTGGACTGGTCGGTCGAGATGGCCGGTCTGTTGGAGCGCCTGCGCGGCTGCGAACAGGGCCGCTACGCCTATGTCATCGCCATGTCCCGCCAGGCGGCCCGGGGCCAAGTGGCCCAGGCGATGGCTGCGGGCGCCGACGACGTGCTGGCCAAGCCCTTCTTCCACGAAGTGCTGGTGCAGCGCCTGCAAGTGGCGCGGCGCATGCTGTCGCTGCAAGACGAACTGATGGCCCGCAACCGTGAGCAGGCGCTCGTCGCACGCCGCATGCACGAAGACCTGGCGATGGCCGCGCGGGTGCAACGCGCCCTGCTGCCGGCGCCGGTGGCGGTGCCGGGCTTGGCAGTGGCGTGGCACTACGAGCCCTGCGATGAGCTGGGCGGCGACTTGGTCGGGCACAGCCTGCTGCCGGACGGCCGGCTGCTGTTCTGGATACTGGACGTCAGCGGCCACGGAGTCGGCTCGGCGCTGTTGGCGGTGCAGGTCGCCCGCGCCCTAGAGCCGGACGCCCTAGTTTCTGCCCTGACCGGTGGCGAGGTCGCGCCGGCGGCGGTGGTGCGGCGGCTCAACGTGCTCTTCCCGATGGATCCGCGCACGCGCCAGTACTTCACCATCGTCATCGGCGACATCGATCCGCAGAGCGGCGAGGCGCGCTGGTGCTGCGCCGGCCATCCGCCACCTCTGTTAGTCGGCCCCGGCCGCGCCGAAAGCCTGGAAGGCAGCAACGTGGCGGTAGGCTGGATGCCGCCGGCGCGGGCGCGCTTCGTCGAGCAGCACCGCTGTCTGCACCCGGGCGAGCGCCTGCTGCTGTACTCGGACGGCGTGATCGAGGCGGCGGACGGCACGGGGGAGCAGATCGCCATGGAGGGTCTGCTGGCCCTGGCGCGCAACGCAGAGCCCGCGCCCCTGGCCGGCTTCCTCGCGGGCCTGGTGGCCGGCTGGGAAGCTGCGGTGGGCGACGGTGGACGGGCCGACGACGACTTGTCGTTCCTGGCCATCGAGTTCACCGGCAGGCCACCGGGCTGATGCGGGATTGCAAAGGTCCAGGTCCGCTGGTTGACGGGGCGGGTGTTCGTAAGGCATGCTGTACGCATCCTTATGCTCATACGCATCCTCGTGGTCGATGATGAAGCAATAGTCCGCAACCTCGTGGCGGGCCACTTGCGTTCGCTGGGCTATTTGGTCGAGACTGCCGACCATGGCCTCAGCGCCTTGGGACTGATGGGCAAGGCCAAGATCGACATCGTGGTGACTGACCTGTCGATGCCGGTGCTTGATGGCATCGGCCTGTTGGGGCGGATCCGCGAGGAGTATCCCCTGGCGCGGGTGGTGGTCATGACCGGCTTCGTGACCATGGAGAACGTGCTGCGGTGCCTGCGGCTCGGGGCGTTCAGTTTCGTGTGCAAGCCGCTGGATGATCTCGCCCCGCTTGAGGATGCGGTGGGCCAGGCGGCCAGGGTGCTGACCACCTGGATGAAGCAGCTATCCAACCTCAACCGGCTGAAACCCCGGGGGGTGGACGCATGAGCTCCGGCGAGGCCAATCTGTCCCAGGATCCCGAACTGCTGGCGGCTTTCCTGGACGAGACTCAGGAATCCCTGGGCACCCTGGACAGCCTCTTCATCCAGTTGG
>JBBQTJ010000431.1:0-2263 GCA_038213315.1 Planctomycetota bacterium | reverse complement strand
CCAGGGCGGGATTGCTGGAGATGCCATTGTCGAAGTCGGAGGCCTGAACCGCCACCGGACTCAGGGCCAGCGCAACAACAAGCAGCAGAGGGGCAACGCGCATGGGGCGGCAGTGTGGGTAGACCGGAGAGACGGCAAGGGTGGTCGTGTCCGCGGTCGTGGGTCGCACGAAGATCGCCCTTTTGCCCGTCACGCCGTCAGGATGCTGAGGGCATTATGCCGTCCGACCCCGCGACCCAGCACCGCCCGCCCCTGGCCCGCATCCTCGCCATCGGTGATGAACTGGTGCTGGGGCGCACGGTCGACACCAATTCAGCCGATCTTGCCCGTTGGCTGACGGATCGCGGACTGCGGGTCGAGCGGGTCACGGTGATCGGCGATGACGAAGCCGGCATTGTGCGCGCGCTGCGGCACTCGGCGCGCGGAGCGGCCCTGGTGGTTTGCACCGGCGGTCTGGGGCCGACTGATGATGATCGCACGCGGCAGGCCCTGGCCCGGGCGGCGCGGGTACCCTTGGTGGCTAGCGCGTCGGCCTGGCGGGCGATTCGCCGGTTTTATCAGCTGAACCTGCCGGCCCGGTCGGTGCCTGCCTCCAACCGTCGCCAGGCTCTGCTGCCAGCAGGTGGGCAGTTGATCCCCAACGACCGCGGCACGGCGCCCGGGATGTTGATGAAACTCGACACGGCCTGGGTCGCCTGCCTGCCGGGGGTGCCGCACGAGATGCAGGCCATGGCCACGTGGCTGGATCGACGGCTGTCTCGACTGGTTCCTGGTCTGCGGCCGCCGCATCTGGTCGAAGTGGCCTTTGCCGGCATGGGCGAAAGCGCTGCTCAGGATCAGTTGGGCGGCCTGCTGACCGCCCAAGATCCTCAGGTGGGCATCACCGTGAACGAGGGGGGCTACATCACCCTGCGCGTCCTTGGCGAGCGGCGTCAGGTCGAGGCCCGGGCAGCTGAACTGCGTCGCTGCCTAGGCGCGGCCGTGCTGCCAGCGGCCAGCGTGGCGGCCAGCCTGGTCGGGACCCTGGCGGCGGCCGGCGCCACCATCACCACCGCAGAATCCTGCACTGGTGGGCAGGTGGCGGGGCTGCTGACGGCGATTCCCGGCGCCTCTGCCGTACTGCGCGAAGGGCTGATCGCCTACCACGCCGAGGTCAAGTCCGCGCGGCTCGGCGTCAGCGCAGCGGCGCTCGCCCATGGCGTGGTCAGCGAAGCGGTCGTGCGGGCCATGGCCGACGGGGCGCGGCGCCGCGCCAAAGCGGATCTGGCCATCGCTACCACCGGCATCGCCGGTCCCGATGGCGGCACGGCGGCGGTGCCGGTCGGCACGGTGTGGTTGGCCGCCAGCGGACCCCGGGGCACCCTCACCAAGCGCATGCAGATCACGGGCACCCGCCACCGGGTGCAATGTCGCGCCGCGGCCCATGCCCTGGTCCTGGCCTGGGAGGCCTGGACGCGGACACCGTAGCCCCTCTGCGCGTGGGTGGGCAACAGCGGCCGGCGCAGTACCGACATGGCCATGAGTGCCACACCACAGAAAAGTAGTGCCTCAAGCTCTTGAGCCCATGCGCACCGCCTTCAGACTTTGCGCTGCCCATGTCATCGAACCTTATCAATCAGGCGGTTGGAGCCTATTTCCTGCGGGCCTGCGTGGGCCAGGGCGGCGTGGCCGAGGTCTTTCGCGCCGAGCATCGTGACGATGGCCGCGTACTGGCGGTGAAGGTGCTGCGCGCTGACCGCCTGGGTGACCGGGCGCGGGCCCGGGCCTTCCAGGAGGAATTCGGCCTGTTGCAGCGGCTCGATCATGCGGGCGTCCCCAAGGCCCTGCAGATGGTCGAACTGCAGGGACGCCCAGCAATCCTGATGGAATTCGTACCGGGCACGCCGCTGACCCGGCTACCCGGGCCGGCGGGTGGTGCCGTCCACCTGCGCTGTCTGCGGCAATTGGCGGCGGTGACCGCGTACCTGCACAGCCAGCGGGTGGTGCACCATGATCTCAAGTTGGACAATGCCATCCTGCGGGACGATGGCCAATTGATGCTGTTGGACTTTGGCAGCGCAGTCCAGCAATCCCTCGGACGTTCCATCACCGAACTGTTCACCCGTCGCCCCAAGAATGTGTTCGTCTCGCCGACCTACGTCGCCCCCGAAGTGCTGCGTGGGCGCGGACCGACCTTGGCCAGCGACTGCTATGCCCTGGGTGTCTGTGCCTGGTTGCTGCTGGCCGGGCGGCCGCCCTTCAGTGCCGCCACCATCGATGAGCG
>JBBQTJ010000430.1:0-2269 GCA_038213315.1 Planctomycetota bacterium | reverse complement strand
GTCGTGGTCACGCCATCCCAACTACCTCGGCGAGTGGCTGCATTGGCTGGCCTGGCCGCTGATCGCCTGGGGCACGCCCGCGATGGGCGGCTTCTTCGCCCTGGCGGCGCTGCTGTACGTGCTGCTGCGCTTCGTGACCGGTATCCCGTGGACCGAACGCCGCGCCCTGGCCACCCGGCCGGACTACGCGGCCTACCAGCGTGAAGTGCCGATGTTCTTCCCCTGGGGGCGCACCTCCGCCCCCCGTACCTGAAAGGCCACTGCCATGTCCCTCGCCATTGATCTCGTCGAACGCGGCTGGGTGCCTGACGCCCTGACTCGACACGGCATCCGCCGGCTGCTGCGCGACCGCCTCACCTTAGAGGCCACGCCGGCAGGCCGCTCCAGCCGCGAGCGCTACATCGGTCTGCTGGCCACCGCGCCCCTGGCGATTGAGCAGGCCGCCGCCAACCAACAGCATTATGAGGTGCCGCCCGGGCTCTTCGAACTGATGCTGGGCCCCCGGCTGAAATACAGCTCCTGCTGGTGGGAGAGCGGCATCGAAACCCTGGCCCAGGCCGAGGACGCGATGCTGGACCTGTCCTGCCGCCGCGCCGGCCTGTGCGACGGTATGGATATTCTCGAGATCGGTTGCGGCTGGGGCTCGCTGACCCTGTGGATGGCCGAACACTATCCCGCCAGCCGCATCCACGCGATCAGCAACAGCGCGCCCCAGCGCCGCTTTATCGAAGCCCGGGCCCAGGCCCGTGGCCTGACCAATGTCACCGTACAAACCATCGACGTCACCGCCTTCGCGCCGACAGCGCGCTTCGACCGGGTGGTCTCGGTGGAGTGCTTCGAACATCTGCGCAACTATGCCGAACTGTTCCGCCGCGTGCGCACCTGGCTCAAGCCCGAGGGCCGCCTGTGGACCCACATCTTCGTGCATCGGGAATACTCCTACCCCTTCGAGACCGAGGGCGATGATAACTGGATGGGTCGCCACTTCTTCACCGGGGGTCAGATGCCGGGCTTCGACCTGTTCCGCCGCTTTGACCAGGATCTGGTGGTGACCGAGGCCATCCCGGTCAATGGCAAGCACTATGCCCGCACCGCCCGCGCCTGGCTGGCCAAGTTGGACCGCAACCGGGACCAGGCGCTGCGGGTGCTGGCCGGCGGTAGCGAAGATCCGACCATCCTGGTCAACCGCTGGCGCATGTTCTGGATGGCCTGCGAAGAGCTGTGGGCCTATCGCAATGGCGAAGAGTGGCTGGTCGGTCACTACCTGCTGGCCCCGCGCTGACGCCCGCCGTCGGCCCGTTCTCAACCCGTTCATATCACTGCAGCTCGCTTCTGGCGCCCATCGGAATGGAGCTACCATGGGCCGCTCAACCTGAGGATGCCTGATGCCGATTGCCCTGCTCGCTTCCATCCGTCGCTCCGTCGTGGCCAGCGTCGACAGCCATTCGACCGATGTCACCGCCGGCCTGACCCCCGCACAGGCCCGTAAGATCGATGTGTTCCGGGCGGTGCCCTTCATGCTCATCCACCTTGCCTGCATCGCCATCATCTGGGTTGGCATCAGCTGGTGGGCCGTGGGTCTGGCCCTGGGCCTGTTCTGGCTGCGCATGTTCGGCATCACCGGCGCCTATCACCGTTATTTCAGCCATCGCACCTACCGCACCTCGCGGGTCATGCAGTTCCTGCTCGCCGTGCTGGGCAATAGTTCGGTGCAACGTGGCCCCCTCTGGTGGGCCGCCCACCATCGCAAGCACCACCGCTACAGCGACCAGCCCGAGGACGCCCACTCGCCCAAGCAGGACGGCTTCTGGTGGAGCCACTGCCTGTGGTTCCTCAGCCGTCAGCACTATTGCACCGACCTGAAGTCCGTCCCCGATCTGGCCAAATTCCCGGAATTGATGTTCCTTGATCGCTTCGATTGGTTCGTGCCTATGCTGCTGGGCGTGAGCTGCTTCACGCTGGGCGGCGTGCTGGCGGCTGCGGGCGCCGACACCAGCAGCTGGCAGCTCTTCATCTGGGGCTTCTGCGTCAGCACGGTGATGACCGCCCACGGCACCTTCACCATCAACAGCCTGGCCCACGTGTGGGGCAAGCGCGTCTTCCCCACTGAAGACACCAGCCGCAACAATTTCTGGCTCGCCCTGCTGACTTTGGGCGAAGGTTGGCACAACAATCATCACCACTACCAGTCGTCGGCCCGCAACGGCTTCCGCTGGTACGAGATCGACATCACGTGGTACGTGCTGTGGTCGATGGAGCGCGTCGGCTT
>JBBQTJ010000429.1:0-2274 GCA_038213315.1 Planctomycetota bacterium | reverse complement strand
GTACCTGCGCTTTCCCCTAAGTCGCCAAACGACAACAGCCCCGGGGGAACCGAGGCTGTTGTCGCTTGGCGACCTGGATGGGACTTGAACCCACGACCTCTGCCGTGACAGGGCAGCGCTCTAACCAACTGAGCTACCAGGCCAGATGTGAAAGATCCCCACGTGTGGTGGGCGATGCAGGATTCGGACCTGCGACATCCTCGGTGTAAGCGAGGCGCTCTAGCCACTGAGCTAATCGCCCTTTGGCGGGTGAGGGGGCGGAGTATGTGAAGGCTTTCGACTCTGCAAGTGCCTTGTCTGCGCGGAGCGTCGCTGGTGGTCCCAAGGCTGTGTGCCTCGAGCACCTGCGGCCTGACAGTAAAGTCAGTAAGGACACCTTGACCCTTGGCAGCAGGCTATTTAGTTCACGATGTCGGCTTGCTAGCGGCGCGGATGGAGAACCATCATTCGCGTCCAGTCCGACGGAGGGAGCGATTGCGTGGGTGACGAGCCGTTGCGCATCTTGGACGGGGTCAGCCGTTGTCGGGTCACCGACCCAGCGATCGGCACCGTATTCGCGCCATTGGTCGAGATCAGCGCCCAGGGGGCGGTGGTCGAGACGGGCTCGCCCTTCGACACCGATGCCTACCTGGACGTGACCGTCGAGCTGCGCGGGCAGATGCCCAAGCAGTTCTTCGGCACCGTGGCCGGCCGCGACGGCAAGCTGTTACGCATCCGCTGGGCGCACATGGACCCGGGCGATGGCGACAAGCTGTCGTCCCTCTTGGACACCTATCGCTCGGTCAAGGTTGAAGGCGAGCACCGTACCCGCCGTTTGGTGCGGCCCAGTTCCAGCGCCATCACGCCATTTTCCGAGACCGAGCGACACGCGAAACCCACCGTGCCGTTGGGCGACGCCAACGAGCGCAAGGGCACGCGACGCATCGTCCGTGCGACCTCGCCCGCCAGCATCATCCCGGAAGCCGACGAGGCCCAGCCCACTGCCCACTTGGGCGAGGACAGCGGCAGTCAACCCCTGGTGGTGAGTACCGAAAGCCATCACGCCCTGCCGGCCATCGTGCGCCCGCTGGCTCCGGCGCCGGCGACAAGCCCAGCGTTTGCATCGGCCCCCGCGCCAGCAGCCCCGGTCGAGCCCACTGGCAGCTTGGCTGATCTGGTGGGCGACGGTTCGCCCGTGGAAGGCTCGAAGCCCGTGGTCGGCCAAGACGGCCGCATGGACATCGGCGCGTCGATCCGCAGCCGGGCCAAGACCATCAAGGCTTCGGATCTGGCGGCGCGCGTCGACAAGGTCCGCGTCCTCAACATGGCCACCATCAAGGCCCTGATCATGGACGCGGTGGAAGAGGCCGCCGGACATCTGACTCAGGCCCTGGGCGAGGCTGAACGCAAGCGCTTCCTGGAAGAGGCCGAAGAGCAGTTCAAGGAACGGCTCAAGGCTTTTGAGCTGGAGAAGCAAAGTGCGCAGGAACGCCAGCAGGCCCTGCAAGATCAGCTCGACAGCGCCCGCCGCCTGCTTGAAGACGAACGCAAGCGTTCCATCACCGCCGACCAGTTCACGGTGTCGTCCGCCGGTCTCGAAGAGATCGAAACCCGCCTGCGCCGACTGATCGACAAGTCCGCCGCCGACGGCAAGGTCAACCCGGCGCTGGAAGAAGAGCTGCGCAAGGTCGTCGCCCACGTCCTTGACGAAGAGCGCCGGCGCGTGCGCGAGCAAGAGCTCAAAGCCCAGAACGACAAGATCGAACTGCTCGAAAAGAAGATTGGCCGCCTGTCCAAATCCCTGGAAGATACCGAGCGGCAACGCGACGAGTATCAGAGTTGGGCCAGCGCCTTGGAGCAGGGCGGGGCCATGGGCCTGCGCCAGGTCATCAGCGGCGGCATCAAGTCCGGCGATCCGAACAAGGAGATGAAGATCGCCTTGATGAAGGAACTGCTGGAGGCCAATCGCGCATTCCGCAAAGAGCTGGGCATCGAACTCAGTCAGGTCGAAGAAGTCATTGCCGCCGCCGTGCAGGAAGAGCCCAAGGCCGAGGTGCCTGCGGTCGCTCCCGCCAGCGAGGTCCCAGTGTCCGAGGCCGAGGCCGAGGATGGCCCCCCGCCGGTTCCCATGGCCGGGGCCGTCGATGAAGACGAGACCTTCGAGCGTCCGGTGAAGTTGGTGGCCGTGGCCGGCATGAAGCGCCTGACGGCTGATGGTGAGGTCGAGGTCGCCGCAGGCGAAGAGATCAATCCTGACGACCTGCCCTGGGACGCGCCCATGCCTGCCGGCGTCGC
>JBBQTJ010000428.1:0-2278 GCA_038213315.1 Planctomycetota bacterium | reverse complement strand
TCGCCACGAAGGCCTGTCCGCCCGTACCGGCGTGCTGAGCGGCATCGCCGATACCACCCTGCGCGCCCGCATCGGCCGCATCGAGGTCCCGGTGGACTTGATGGATCCGCACAAGACCGGCACCTACCTGGACCAGCAGGCCAACCACGAGGCGCTGATGGCCTTCGTAAAGCCGGGCGCGCGGGTCCTGGATGTCTGCTGCCACCTGGGCGGCTTCGCCCTGCACGCCCTGTTGGCCGGGGCCGCCAGCGCCACCGGCATTGATCAGGCCGAAAGCTCCATCGCCGGCGCGCGGCAGGCGGCTTCATGGGCGGACCTGCACGAACGCTTTACCGGCGTGGTCGGTAATGCCTTCGACTGGCTGTCCACCGCCGACGAACAGCGCAGCCGGTTTGACGTCGTGGTCCTGGATCCGCCCTCGTTCACCCGCACCAAGGACGGCATCGAGGCCGCCCTGCGTGGCTACAAAGAGATGCACCTGCGCGCGCTGCACCGCCTGGAAGCTGATGGCGTCCTGGCCACCTTCACGTGCAGCCATCACATCAGCCCGGACGAATTCACCTCAATGGTCGCCGCCGCCGCCACCGATGCGGGCCGGACCCTGCGGCTTGAAGCCACCCTCGATCAGGCCGCCGATCACCCGGTCCTGGCCGGAGCCTCCGAAACCGGCTACCTGCGGGGGTATGTGTATCGGGTACTGCCCTGATGTGTGGTGCTGGCGGCAGGAAGGCAGCACGACGCCCTGCCGCGCTTAATGCCGCTTGCTCAACACGACGACGATGCCGTGGTGGCAGAGTACGCGCGCTGGGCGGCTGACCAGATCGCCACCCAGTCACGGCCCAGTCAGGCCCAGCAGGTCCTGGCTGGCTGCCCCGGCGACAGCAGCGTGGCGACCCTCTTTGCCACGGTGGCGGCTGCGATGGGGGTCGCGGGTCTGAGGGCAGGGATTAATGCGACTAGACAAACCATGAGCTAGGATCAGTGCGCCATCGTGGGCACCGGTACCGCCTCACCGCCATCCCGAGATTCCAGCAGCCGCAGGTAGGACGTGCCGATCGGCGTCCGCTCGCTGTTCCATCCGTCGATCATATTGATGGCCAAGTCCAAAGCCTCGCCCATATCCCAGCCGATGTAGGTGCACGGCATGGGCACGGCGACCGGTTCGGGGAAGTTGGCAAGGCCGATGACCATCAGCCGCTGGGCCAGGGATGGATCCGTGGCCAGCACGCCGGCGACTGCCGGGCCCAGCAGGTTGTCGTCGGCGACCACCAGGGCCTCGGGCAGGGGCCCCGCTCCGTGCATGATCGAACTGGCGGCGTTGCTGGCCCAGGCTGGCGCCTGATCGCTGACCCCCTGGATCCAGTGGTCCTGGGTCTCAAGACCTGCCTGACGAACGATGACCAGGAGTTCATCGCGGAGCCGCGTCGAATGACTGAGGCCGCCGTTGATGATGAATGCCGTACGGCGCAAGCCACGAGCCCGCACCTGGGCCGCCGCCGCTTCCAGCCAATACGGTTGATGTTGCAGCAGGTTTCCCGCGCGACCATCAGTGATGTAATCGTGGGCGCCGATCATGGGCAATGGCGACTTGAAATCGAGCCAGCGGTCGATGCGCAGAGCATCGTGCACGATCAGGCCTGCAATCCGTCGCGATGCCACCGCTTCCCGCAGACGCCGGTGCTCGGGCAGCTCAGTGAACTGATTCACGCCATAGAACAGCTCGATCTGCCGGTCGGCCTGCCGCCGGCGTTGCTTGGCTGCGCGCAGCAGGATGGACCAGTGGAGATTCTGGTACTGTCCATTTTCACCCGGCTGTTCGGGCAGGACCAGGCCGTAGCGATGGAGGTGCGGTGGAAACTCGGCCGCATAGGACCCGCTGCGGTCCTTCACCATGACCAGACCATGCTTCTTGAGATAGCTGAGGCTGCGTTGGATGGTCAGCAGGCTGCAATCGAACTGGACCTCAAGCTCGCGGAACGAAGGCAGGCGCTGTCCCGGCGCCCAGGTCCCGTCACGCAGGCGTTGCGCCAGAGCCGAGGTGACGCGGTTCAACAAGGCGGGGGGACGGGACATGGCGGCAGCATGCTTGGCGCAGGAGCCTTAGGCAAGCCACTGACCCACTAAGCATCTACGGTGTTACCCGAACAGATCCTCTTCCCCGGCGGGGGCGGTCTGGAAGCGGTCCTTCCGCACGGTGCGTTCGTGGGTGACGGTTTCGTGCTCTTCGGGTTCGTCCAGGGCGGCCGGGGCGAAACGCATCTTGGCCGGGAAGAAGTCC
>JBBQTJ010000427.1:0-2281 GCA_038213315.1 Planctomycetota bacterium | reverse complement strand
GGGGCCTTCCTGCCGGCGGTGGATCTGATCGCCGGCGAGCGCGAACGCGGCACGCTCGAAACGCTGCTCAGCCTGCCGGTGGATCGTCGGGACCTGTTCCTGGGCAAGCTGCTGGTCACGGTGGCCAGTTCGGCCGGCTCGGTGGTGCTGAATCTGCTCAGTCTGGGCGCGACCATGGCCATCGGCCTGAGCGCCCTGGGACCGATGGGTGCCGCGTTGGGCGTGCAGGACCTGCCGCTCTCGCTGTTGCTACTGGTCTTCGTCGCCCTGTTGCCGCTGACCGTGGCGGTATCGGCGCTGGCCCTGGCGGTGACCGGCCTGGCCGCCAGCGCCAAGGAAGCGCAGAATCTGCTCGCCCCCTTGGTGCTGGTCAGCTTGGTCCTGGCCATGGGCGGCCTGTTCGACGCCCGGCCCAGCGCGATCCTGGATCTGATTCCGGTGACCGGCGCGGTCATCGCGCTGAAAGAGGCCCTGCAGGCGCCATCTGTCCCTTGGGGCCATCTGCTGCTGTCCACCGGCACCAGTCTGGTCCTGGCCATGGTGGTGGTGGGCTGGGCCGCGCGGCGCTTCGACGACGAGTCCTTCCGCTATCCCGGCTTGGTACGCGCCGGCTGGGGCCGCTGGCGCCGTTGGGGCGCCACGCCGGCCGCGCCGGGCGGCTTGGAGGTGCTGGGCGTCTATGCCATCTCGGTCGCCGCCTTCGTCGCCGTGAGCGGCTTGGTCCAGCAGGCCCATCCGGCCCTGATGGTCACGCTGCCACTGTTGGCAGTGGCGACGCCCGCCCTGCTGCATCGCTTCCTGGGCGCGTATCCCGCCGCCACTACCCTGCACTGGGTCGCGCCCCCGCGTCGAGCCTGGCCGGCGACCCTGCTGGCCATCCCCGCCGCCATCGCCCTGAGCATCGCGCTGGGCCAAATGCAGGCGCCCTTCTTCCCGGACGGCGGCGCGGGCACCGAAGAAGCCATGCGGGCCGTGCTCGACCGGCTGCGCGCCGATGGCGGGCTGGTCCTGCTCATCGCCTGCATCGCCCTGGCCCCCGCCATCTGCGAAGAGCTGCTCTGCCGCGGCACCCTGCTGGCGGGACTGCGCCGTTCGCTGGGCGTGCGCAGCGCCGTACTGGTCTCGGCCTTCCTGTTCGCCGCGCTGCACCTGCAACCCGACCGCTTCATGCCCCAGGCGATCCTGGGCGTGGTGCTGGCCATGCTGGTGCTGCGCACCGGCTCGCTATGGCCGGCAATACTGCTGCATTTCGGCCACAATGCCGGCGTGGTGCTGCTGGCCCTGGCCGTCGAGCAATGGCCCGAGCTTACCGTCTGGCCCAGCGCCAATCCTTGGTTCGCCACCGGCGTCGCCCTGCTGAGCGGCACCGCGGGCCTGGTCCTCGCGCTGGCCTTCTGCGCGCCCACCCCGCGAGCCCAGTGGCCCTCGGTTAATGGCCGGAACACCGGGGAAGCCCGCTGAGGCGGGCTGCTTTTCCTGGGCCGAGTACAACTCGGCGCTCCCAAGCGCGACCCCGCGACCGTCTTGTTCCTGACCTTGCCGTCGTCCGCCCATGCGGACGCTGCGCCCCGCTATGCGCCACCAGACCGACGACCTCCGCATCGACCGCCTGCGTCCGTTGCTGCCCCCCGCCATTCTGATGGAGGAGCTGCCGTTGAGCGAATCCGGCACCACCACCGTGGCGCTGGCCCGTCAGGCCACCGGGCGGGTGCTGCGCGGCGAGGACGACCGCCTGCTGGTGGTGGTGGGGCCTTGCTCGATCCACGATCTGAGCGCCGCCGAGGACTATGCCCGCCGCCTGAAGGCCGAGGCCGACCGTTTGACCGCGGACCTGCTCATCGTCATGCGCGTCTATTTCGAAAAGCCCCGCACCACGGTGGGCTGGAAGGGGCTGATCAACGATCCTGATCTGGATGGCGGCTTCGCCATCAACAAGGGTCTGCGCCTGGGTCGACGCCTGCTGGTGGACCTGGCCGAGCTGGGCCTGCCCGCGGGCTGCGAGTTTCTTGATCCGATCAGCCCGCAGTTCACCGCCGACTGCGTGGCCTGGGGCGCGATCGGCGCGCGCACCACCGAGAGCCAGGTGCACCGTGAGCTGGCCTCGGGCCTGTCGGTGCCAGTGGGCTTCAAGAACGGTACCGACGGCAATCTGCAGATCGCCATCGATGCGGTGCGCTCGGCCGCGCACCCGCACCAATTCCTGTCGGTGACCAAGGATGGCTTGGCGGCCATCGTCGCGACCCGTGGCAACCGCGACTGCCACGTCATCCTGCGCGGCGCG
>JBBQTJ010000426.1:0-2285 GCA_038213315.1 Planctomycetota bacterium | reverse complement strand
GTCGGTGTCGATGGCCACATCGACGGCCCAGGTGAGGGTGGTGGAGCCCTCGCTGTCGGGGCTGCGATCGGGGGCGACTGCGATGACATGACCCTGACCCATGGGGGCTAGGCGATCGGGGTCAGAGCGTGGACGGAAGCGCACCACCATGCCGGGGCGCAGGCGGTTGACCCGGTCTTCGCTCGCATGGAGGCGCACCGTGGTGCCATCGCCAATGGCCAATTTGAAAAGGGCCGTGCCCAATTCGACCCGCTCGCCCGGGAAGCGGAGGGTGCGAGTCAGGACCAGGCCATCGCGTGGCGCCAGGATCTGGTGGCGGGCGAGTTGCACTGTCAGGTCGGCTTTGCGGGCTTCCAGGCCGGCGCAGCGGGCCTTGGCGGCGGCCACCGCGGCTGAACGCATGGCGGTCTGGGAACTGGCATAGACCCCAGTCAACATCTCGTTCGCGCGGGTGCTGCGCAGCAATTCGAGTTCGGCCTGCTGGGCATTGAGGCGCTCACGCAGCAGTTCGGTGAGGGGAACTTCCTGGGATTTCGCCAGGGTTTCGATGCGCACCAGCAGATCGCGTTGCAACATCACGGTGGCGTTACGTTGCGGAACGCTGTGGGCGGCCAGCCACAGGTCGGCAGGCAGGGGTGATTCGCGGGTCGCGGCCAGATCGGCCTCGGCCCCGGCCAGGTCGGCTTGAGCAGCGGTAAGGGACGCCTGCACCTCGGCCACATCCCGTTGCAGGGCCTGATCATCCAAGGTCAGCATGCGAGCCCCAGCCAGGACGCGCTGGCCAGGCAACACCGCGACCTCGTTGACCACGCCGGCGGCCAAGGGAAATACCAGCTGATAGTCGGCAGGACGGATTTCACCTTGGGCCAGGACGGTCTCGTCCATCGGGCCAAGCAGGCAGATGGCGGTGGCGAGCACGGTCAGCGCCAGGGAGGTGATCCAGGCCACGTGCATCCAGCGCGGCGGCTGCCACTGCGGCAGCTGGTGGGCGCGGGTACGGAAACCGGGGGGGAGGATGGCGGTGTCCATGGGTTCAATTCTTGATCCAGGGTCGGCGAGTTGGGCCATTCATCGGCAACAGTCCTTCGACCTGGGCCTGGAACAGGGCCCGGTAGTGGCCGCTTTCGCGAGCGACCAGTTCGTCATGGGTGCCGCTTTCGACCACCCGGCCCTTGTCCATCACCACGATGCGATCGGCGCGATGGATGGTCGAGAGGCGGTGGGCGATGACCACCGAGGTGCGGCCGACCATCAGCGCGTCGAAGCTGCGTTGGATGGCCTGCTCGGTCTCGCTGTCCAGGGCGCTGGTGGCTTCGTCGAGGATCAGTACGGAGGGATCGCGCAGAAAGACCCGGGCGATGGCCAAGCGCTGCTTTTGACCACCCGAGAGGCGGGCACCACGTTGGCCGAGCACGGTGTCCAGGCCCTGGGGCAGGCCGCGGACCACGTCTTCCATGTGCGCCCCACGCAAGGCGGCCCACAGCCGCTCGTCGCTGTCTTCGCGGCCCAGGCACAGGTTGCCACGCACGGAATCGTCGAAGACCACCGCATCCTGCAGGACCACGCCGATGCGGCTGCGCAGATTGCGCAAGTCCCACTGGCGCACGTCGACGTTGTCGATGAGCAACCGGCCGCGGGTCGGCAGATACATGCCGAGCAGCAGGTTCGCCATGGTGGTCTTGCCCGAGCCGCTATGCCCGACCAGCGCGGTCATGGTGCCGGGCTTGAGGTCGAGATCGATATCGCGCAGCACCTCGTCGACGCCATCATACGAGAAGCAGAGCCCTTCGGCCCGGATCGCGCCAGTGAACACGGCGGGGGCCGGTTGGGCCTCGCGGGCCAGATAGGGCTCTTGCTCGACGCGCAGCAATTCGGCCACTTTATCGCCGCTGGCGGCGCCGGCCTGGACGGCCTGGCCGGTGTTCAACAGGGTGTTGATCGGCCCCCACAGCATCGCCTGGTAGCCGGCGAAGGCGAAAAATTCGCCGAAGGTGATCTGTCCTTGGATGGCCATCACGCCACCGACGAACAGGAAGATGTCCGCGCCCAGGCCCGAGAGCAGGCCCAGCAGGCTGCTGATGGTGTGGAAAATGGTCCAATGACGGATGCCTTCAAAGCGGATTGCTTCGCTTTTCTGCTGCAGTTGGGCCAGGAAGGGGGTCTCGGCGCCAAAGGCGCGGATCAGCTTCACCGCCCCGAAGATCTCGGTGCAGGCGGCAGACATCGCGGCCCAGCGGTCCGACTCGTGCTGGCTGAAGGTGCGCAACTTGCGGTAGCTCCAGATG
>JBBQTJ010000425.1:0-2321 GCA_038213315.1 Planctomycetota bacterium | reverse complement strand
GCTGCGCTGGTGCTGCTGACCCTGGCGGGACATGCCGTGCTGCGCGCCGGCCCGACCAGACGTTGGTCCGGGGCCCAGCCGATCGCCATGGGCCTGATCGGCCTGGGTCTGGCGATCCTGGTGCGGTCGCTGACCTGGCTCTGGCCCGCGGCCCAGCTACTGGCCCATGTCGAACAACTTGCCGTGGCCGTCGCGGCGGGCGCCTGGTGCGCCGCCGTGGTGACCGATCCGGCCTCCGCTACCCACGCCGGACGACGCGCCTGGCTGGTCGGTACCCTGGTCGCCTTGGGCAGCGGCGCCTTGCTGGTGTCGGTCGATACGCACAGCGCTACGCGCATCACCGCCGTGGTCGTCCTGCTGGCGGCCCTGCCCGCCGTGCGGGCCGTGCAGCCGGTGCTGACCGGCGTGGCGGCACCCTGGTCGCTGGCGGTCACGGCCTTGTTGGGCTCGATCATCCTGCTTTCCGACCAGCCGCTGCTGTTGTGGCTGTGGCCGCTGGCCGCGGCGGCCGCCGCTTGGGCCCTCGCTGCCGCCGCGCTGCGGGTCGACGGCGAATCCCAGCGCCGCCTGGGCTGGCCCGCCGGACTGGTGGCCATGGGGCTCATGACCGGGCTGGGGGCCACGGTCGCGGTCGATGCGTGGCGCGATGCCGAGCTGCGCAGCGACCTGCATCAGCGCGCGGTCCTGGTGGCGGCCGCCTTGGATCCAGCCGACCTGGGCCGGCACATCCCCGATCGGCGCATCCTGGCCACCGACTGGTTCAAGCGCACCAAGATCCGCTTCCAGGAGCTGCGCGCCGTTGATCCCACCCTCCAGTATGTCTATCTGCTGCGCCTGCAAGGCGACCACCTCTACTTCCCCAACGACGATGAACCGCTCGACAGCGCGGATCCCACCGACCCAGAGAATCCCTACAGCGAATGCCCTCCGGCGATTCGCGCGGCGGTGGCGGGCAACGCAGCCTTCGTGGTCGGGCCCTATGCCGATCGCTGGGGCTCCTTCATCAGCACGGGCGTGCCAGTAGCGGACCCGGCCGGTGGCTCGCCAGTCTTCGTCTGCTTGGATGTGACCACCGTGCATTGGCAGGCCGACCTGGCCCAATGGCGTCTGCCGGTCGCCGGCCTGGCCGCCCTAGGCACCCTGCTGGCGGTGGTCTTGGTGGGACGGGCACGGGCGCAGCGGCGCAGCGAGGCGGCGCGCCGCGAAGCGGAGGAGGCCAACCGCGCCAAGGACTCTTACCTGGCCGCGGTCAGTCACGAGCTGCGCACGCCGCTGAATGGCATCATCGGCATGACCAGCTTGCTGGCCGAGACCGAGCTGTCGCGCCAGCAGCGCGAGTTCGTCGAACTGGCCCATGACTCGGGCCAGCAGTTGCTGGGCCTGATCAACAGTTTGCTGGATTTCGCGCGCATTGAAGCCGGCCACCTTGAGCTTGAGATCGAGCCCTTCGAGCTGCGTGAGGTCATCGATGATGCCATCGCCCTGTTGGCCGAACGGGCCCTGGCCAAAGGCCTAGAGCTGGCGGCGGTGGTGGATCCGGCCATTCCTTCGACCGTCGAGGGCGATGCCCAGCGGCTCCGGCAGGTGGTGATGAATCTGGTGGGCAATGCGCTGAAATTCACCGACCACGGCGCGGTCGTGCTGCGCCTGGTGCTGGCCCCGGGCGGCGATCCCACCCGGGTGGATCTGGCCCTGTCGGTGACCGACACGGGGATCGGCATGGATGCCGAGACCCAGTCACGCATCTTCCGGCCCTTCATCCAGGCGGACCGCAGCATCGCCGGCCGCTTTGGCGGAACTGGCCTGGGCCTGGTCATCACTCGCCGCCTGATCGAGGCCATGGACGGGACCATCACCGTGACCAGCACTCCCGGACAGGGCACCTGCATGGCCGCGAGCTTGCGCCTGCATTGCCATCAGGACGAGACCCCGCCCGGCGAACGGATCGCGATGTCGCGACGTGGCAGTGTGGTGGTGGTGGCGGTGTCCAATGAGGTGGTACGCGAAGCATTAGCGGCCCAGCTCGCCTTCCTTGGCCTGAAGCCGGTGCTGGCGGCTGATGCCATGGCCGCAGCCCAGGCCGCCGGGGCGGCCGGGGCCACCGCCACCGCCTTGGTGGAGTCCGGCTGGGCCGGCGCCCTGACCGACCGCCTGGTCCAGCTGGGCCTGTCTGTCGCGCTGGTGTCGACGGTGAATGCCGGCGGCACCCAGCTCATTGCTCAGCGCAAGGTGCCGGTGCTGACCCGCCCGGTGCGCCTGGCGACCCTGGCCAAGGTCCTGGCCCGGCTGTGGGGCGACCCCAGCGGCTCCGGCCTGCGCCG
>JBBQTJ010000424.1:0-2336 GCA_038213315.1 Planctomycetota bacterium | reverse complement strand
TGGCTGGGCGCGCGCGGCCTGTCGTACCAGGACATGGATCGCCTGGGCTGCCCCGCGCCGGTGGCGCGCATCGCCCTGGAATACCGTGCGCCGACCCGGGCCGGTGAAATCCTAGCGGTGACCTGTGCGCAGATTCCCGGCGGCGAGCCCAAGCTGGAATGCGCCTACGAGATCCGCGGCGCGGACGGCTCGCTGCGTTGCGTGGCCGAAAGCCTGCAGGTCTTCGTCGACCGCAGTGGCACGGTGCTGCTTTCGGCGCCGCCGCCGATCGAGCGCCTGTTCGCCGCCATCGCTGCCGCACGGAGCGTCCGTGGATCCGGCTGAGGACGCCCTTGCCGCGCTCGGGCCCGTGACCAGCAGCGGCCCGACCAGCGCCTCGGCCAGCGCGTACTTCGCCGGCACGCTGCCGGTGTTCGCCGGCCATTTTCCCGGCGCGCCGCTGGTGCCGGGCGTGCATCAGGTCGCCCTGGTGGCCGAGCTGGCCCGGCGCGGCACGGGCAATCACGCGTTGCTGGTGGCTGCCATCGTGCGCTGCAAATGGTCCCTTCCCGTTTGTCCCGGCGACGACCTCGTGGTCACCGCTTCATGGCGTCAGGATGGCGCGTACCTCCTGGTCGACGGCACCGTGGCGCGGGGCGGGGCGGTGAGCTGCTCGTGCCGGCTGCGACTCGCCGAAAATAGCCCTTTCCCGCTGGGCCGGCGCCCTTATCCCATTGCATCCACCAGCCAGGAAGTCCCGTCATGACCAACCGCCTCTCCCTCCTCATCCTTTGTCTCGCCGCGCTGATCGCGGTCGGTGGCTGCGGCAATGACCGCAGCGTCGGCCAGCAGGTCCATGGCGACAACAAGGCCGGCGTCACTGGCCTGCTGGTACCCAAGCGCATCGATAACCGTTGGTTCATCGGCGACCTGCGCCTGGAAAACACCGGCACCAAACCCGTGCGCTTCAACGCCGGCGCCATTGCGGGCCAGTTGCCCGGCTTCACCTTGATGGCAGGCACCAATCTGCCGGTCAATGCCACCACTTCCTACACGTTCAACGTCTGGACGGGCGCGGTCAGCACCAACCAGCATGCGGCCCAAATGAGCGAACTGCCGCCCGGCACTGCCATCACCTTGGAATTGAAGTGGAAGCACACCACCGCCCCCGTGCCCAGCAAAGACTACCCGTGGACCGTCACGGTCGCCGGGCTGACTGTTGATGGTACCAAGGTGCCCGACTTGGTGCTCGCCCGCACCTCGCCCTGAACATTCCCACCGGCGAGAGCGGCCCATCTGCGGCGTTGGTCGTCGGTCGAGTGGCGCTGCCACACTCCCTCCTCCCGCCTTGCAGCTGGACCGCTCTCGCCGGTGGGAATAGACTGCTTCGTGGGGGAAGCCATTCGACGACCGGTCCATCTGCGGCGTTGGTTGTCGGTCGAGTGGCGCTGCCACACTCCCTTTCTTCCCACTTCCCACCGGCGAGAGCGGCCCATCTGCGGCGTTGGTCGTCAGTCGAGTGGCGCTGCCACACTCCCTCCTCCCGCCTTGCAGCTGGACCGCTCTCGCCGGTGGGAACAGGTTGCTTCGTGGCGAGATTGGGTGGGCCACCTCAACTGAGCGGCACCACACGTTGCGCTTCAACCGCCAGGGCGCAGGGGCGCAGGCCACGGGACCGCGCTTCGGCTAGGACCAGCGGCAGCACGGCCAGACAGCTGTCGCGCCGGCGGGGTCGTCCTGGTTCGTAGCCGTCGTGCAGGGTCAGGATGCCGCCCGGTACCAGGCCACGACGCAGGCGCGCGGCCACGATCGCCGGAGTGGCGGTGCCGGTATCGCGGCCCCGTGCGGTCCAGGTCACGCATACGAGGTTGAGACGGCGGACGGCTTCGGCGACTTGAGGATTCTTGAGACCCACGGGCGGTCGGAACAGACGCGGTGCGGCGACGCCGGTGGCATCCGCGATCGCGGCGGCGTTCGCTTCCAGATCCGCCACCACCCGGCCCACCCTCCAGGTGTTGAACCAGCGGCTGTGG
This sequence comes from Planctomycetota bacterium, assembly GCA_038213315.1. Classification (GTDB taxonomy): domain Bacteria; phylum Planctomycetota; class UBA11346; order UBA11346; family UBA11346; genus JBBQTJ01. Next base: position 324 of record JBBQTJ010000424.1, on the reverse strand, counting down.
GCGTCGCTGTGCAGGCCCAGGGCGTGGCCCTCGTCGCGCATGCGCCGCAGCAAGGCGCCGTGGGCGCGCGCGTGGACGCCGACCACGAAGAAGGTGGCCCGGGCACCCTGGGCCGCCAACAGATCCAACAGGCGCGGCGTGACCTCGGGGTCTGGGCCATCGTCAAAGGTCAGCGCCACCAGCGGCGCCGTCGCGGGCAGTCGCCAAATCACTGGTAAATAGAGGCGACTGCGCGGATGCACCACGGCCCAGGCATGCAGCCCCGCGCCTGCCACCACGCAGCCCGCCGCCGCCCAGGGCAGACCGCCGGCCAGCAAGGCCACT
>JBBQTJ010000423.1:0-2345 GCA_038213315.1 Planctomycetota bacterium | reverse complement strand
TCCAGATCGCTATAGGCGGTGGTCAGCACGCGCATCGCCCGCGGCGCGAGCTCGCGGGCCGCCGCCAAAAGCTCGGCCCCCGTCATCCCCGGCATGCGCTGGTCGCTGATCACCAGGGCCAGGCGGTCGGACTGCTGGCGGATCAACGCCAGGCCCTCTTCAGCGCTGGCGGCGGTCATCACCTCATAGTCTTTGGTGAACGCCATGCGGAAGTATTTGAGCGCCTGCTCTTCATCGTCGACATACAGGATCAGATCGCGGGCAGTGGTCATGGGATGGCTCCGTCGGGGACAGTGGGCGCGGCCCGGGGCAAAGCAGGCAGCGTGATGGTGATGGTGGTGCCGACGCCAGGCTGGCTGGCGAGATGCAGCCGTCCGCCGTGATTGCGCATGATGGTGTGGCAGAGGGCCAGGCCCAGGCCCAGGCCCTGGCCAGGTTCGGCGGTGGTCCAGAAGGGCTCGCAGGCGCGTTGCAGGTGCTGCGGGCTCATGCCCACGCCATCGTCCTCGACCGTCAGCACGGTGTCATCGGCGGCTTGTCGGCCGGTGAAGGTGACCCGGCCGGGCCGGCCGGCGACGCGGATCGCCTTGCCGGCATTGCTGAGCAGATTGACCAAGACCATCGATATCTGGCTGGCCGAGCCGGCAGCTTTTAACCCAGGCGGCAGGTCCTGCACCACGGTCACGCCCTGCAGGCCATGGCTGGTGAAGCGCAGGGCGGTGGCCAAGACCTCGGCCACGGCAAAGGTGTGGTGCAGACCCGCCGCCTCGGGGTGGGCAAAGGCTCGCAAGCCGGTGATGATCTCGCTGATGCGGCGCATGCCGCCGGTGATGTCGTCGAGCACTTCCTTCAGCAGCGCATCCTTGCCGGCGAAGGACTCGCTGGCGAACTGGGCGGCGGTCAGGGTGTAGTTGAGGGGATTGTTGATCTCATGCAGCAACCCTGCGGCCATGCTGCCCAGGGCATTCATCTTGGCAGTCTGCACCAGCTGCTCTTCGGCGCTGCGCAAGCGGGTCAGGGCCTCTTCAAGGGCGGCCACCCGGGCCGCCAGTTGGCGTTCAAGCTGGCGCAACCGCAGGTGGTTGCCGACCCGCGCCTGGACCTCGCGGGAGATGAACGGCTTGGTCAGGAAATCGTCTGCCCCCATGCCCAGGGCCTCCAGCCGCACGGCATCGTCGACCCGCGCCGTGACCATCACCACGCGCACCCCGGCCAGGGCCGTCTCGGCCCGCATCGCCCGCAGCACGCCCAGTCCATCCAGGCCAGGCAGCATCATGTCCAGCACCACCAGATCCGGCGGCGCAGTGCGCATCACGACCAGGGCCGACGGACCATCCACCGCCTCGCGCACCGCATGGTCGCGACCCAGCAGCCCGACCAGGTAACGGCGCATGTCCGGCTCGTCGTCTACCACCAGTACGCGGCCCGCGCCTTCGCCCAGCACCGCACCCAGGGGCGCGGGGGCATCCTCAAACACCAGCCCGCCGCGACTTTCGGCCAAGCGATGGATGCGTTCCAACGGATCGCTGACGGCGACGGCGGCCGGCGCGGGGGCCACGCCAGTGGCCAGGGGGAGGCGCACGCAGAACGAGGAACCGCTGCCGATGGTGCTGGTCACGGTGATGGTGCCGCCGTGCTCCTCGACCAGATCCTTGATCAAGGCCAGGCCCAAGCCCATGCCCTGCCAGCGTCGCGTCGAGGACCCATCCACCTGCTGGAAGCGCTGGAAGAGCCGCGGCATGGCCTCGGCGGGAATGCCAATGCCGGTATCGGTCACGGTCATCACCGCCTGGTCACCAACGTGCACCAGGCTCACGGTGATGCGCCCGCCGGCCGGGGTGAACTTGATGGCGTTGGTCAGCAGGTTCAGCACCACCTTCTCAAGGCGCGCCGGATCGCCGTCCACCGGCAGGGGCCGGTCATCGCCCGCGACGGCTAGGCCCAGGCCCTTGGCCTCGGCCAGATAGCGCATCACTTCGACCAGGCCGGACACCACGGCGCGCAGGTCAAGGCGTTCGCGGAACAATTGCCCCGGCCGGGCCTCGACCCGCACCACCTCCAGCAGGTCGTTGATCAGCTTCAACAGGCGCAGGCCGTTCTGCCGCACCATGCCCAGGGCCTCGCCGACCCCGGTCGGCAGGGCGCGTCCACTGGTCAGCAGGTCATCCACCGGCGCCAGGATCAAGGTCAGCGGCGTGCGCAGTTCGTGGCTGATGTTGGCGAAGAAACGCGTGCGCGCCTCGTCCAGTTCGCGCAGCTTGCCGTAACTGTCGCTCAATTCCCGGTTCTGGGCGTCCACCCGCCAGCGCAGGCGGAAATCAGTCAAGCGCCGGTCGGCGGTGAAC